>CAZUDJ010000023.1:0-8075 GCA_964618575.1 uncultured Gammaproteobacteria bacterium
CCCTCAGCACCTTTACCTTTCATTAAGTCTGCATTGTAAGCAGCTTGTATCCAGCCTTGTTCAAAGCCCCAAACTCCAATTTTGTAGTCACCAGCGAATGCTGGGATGTTAACATTTGGAGTAGGCTCAAGTCCTGCTAAGTTAACGGCAATTTTAGCAAGTTGTTCACGAGTCATAGTGCCGGAAACATCAGGCATAGAACCGGCGTCACCGGCACCGTCTAAGATACATTTTTCATCTCCGCTTCGGGAGAAAAAGCGGAGATGAAAACCGCTTGGGAATTAAAGACAACTTGAAATTAATGGAAATATGTGATATTGTTCGGGGTGAGATTTCATACTTTACTTTCGTGCCCATTTGGAGTATGATATGGGCACGAAAGTAAAGGTGATATAAATGAACAAATGGGAGCAACTAAATAAAATTTTAGAAGAGAATAGGGGTTATATTAAGACCGCAGATTTGAAGAAAGGCGATATTCCAAAACCAGTGTTTTATAATTTTGTGTTCGAGAATAACTTAACTAATATTTCTCGCGGATTATATATGGCTGAAGATATCTGGCGGGACGATTTGTATGTGCTTCAAACTAGATATCCAATTCTCGTTTTTTCTCATGAAGTGGCTGCTTATTTATTAGATTTAGTAGATAGAGAGCCACTTGTTATTTCGGTTACACTGCCAACCGGCAGTAGTTCATCACGCCTAAATAAAGAGGGTATTAAAGTCTATAAGATTAAACAAGAATTGTTTGAGTTAGGCTTATTGGAAACCGAGACACCTATGGGAAACTTAGTGCGTATTTATAATTTAGAAAGGACTCTGTGTGATTTAATTCGTAATAGAAGGAATATTGAAAACCAGGATTTACAAACTGCTATTAAAAATTATTTTACGAGAAAAGATAAAAATATTCCTCGCTTGATGAGATATGCCGAAATGTTTTCTATCACAAATATTATCAGACAGTATACGGATATTTTATTATGATTAAAAATTCTACTCAATTAAAAGCCTTAGTTCGCAAACGGTCGTCAGGTAATAGCTTTAAGGCACAAACACTCATAAGGAATTATGTGATGGAAAGGTTTCTTGAAAGAGTCTCGTTATCTGCTTACAAAGATAATATTATTTTAAAGGGTGGCACTTTAATTGCCTCTATTATCGGAATTGATATGAGATCGACAATGGATATTGACACAAATCTAAAGAGTATTTCACTTAATGAAGCTGAAGTTTACAAGATGATGCAAGACATTATCAGTATAGATGTAAAGGACCATGTGACTTTTGTGATTATTGAACTTAAAAGAATTATGGATGAAGCAGACTACCCAGGGATTCGCGTTTCTATGTTATCAGAGATTGATAAGATGAAGACACCATTTAAGATTGATTTTTCTACCGGAGACGTAGTAACTCCTAGAGAGATTAGTTATAATTACCCATTGATGTTTGAAGATCGTAGTATTTCAATTTATGCATATACTAATGAGACTATAATAGCTGAGAAGTTCGAGACTGCGATCACACGAGGCGTAGCGAATACAAGAATGAGAGATTTTTACGATATATACATGTTGCAAAGTTTAGGATTACCAATAAATAATCTACATCTCGCAGAAGCTTTAATTAATACTTGTACTCGTCGAGACTCCGTTCAGCTTATGAATGATTGGGAAAGAATCTTAGAAGAAGTTAGTCTTAATAATAAGATGCAAGAACTATGGTCAGACTACCAAGCGAAATTTGAATATGCTCAAGGTATAGCCTGGGAAGAAATAATGGACAGTATTAAAAATATAGGAATTTTTATTAGTGCACCCATAAAGTTAGACTAAACTTTATGGGTGCACTACATAATTGTTTTTAGACTCTAATAGAAAAACTTCATGCAACCAAAAGTTTTTAGAGTACAATAGAAAAAGTGTGTTATAATAGTTTCAAAAGGTTAGGAGAACATTTATGTTAAAAAGAGAAAGATATTTAGAAAAGTTAATAAGTTATAAAGATACTGAATTTATCAAAGTTATTACCGGAGTTAGGAGATCTGGGAAATCGACTTTGCTAATGTTATTCAAAGAATATATAGAAGAAAATAGTCCTGATTATGTCATGTTTTTAAATTTTGAACATCCTGATACCTTCGACTATCAGACGTATGATAAACTATATGATTATATTAAAAGCAAAGTCCCAACTAAAGGTAAAATATATTTTCTGTTTGATGAGATACAAGAAGTTGAAAATTGGCAAAAGCTTATTAATGGGTTAAGAGTTGCATATGATTGTGATATTTATATTACAGGCTCTAATGCAACTCTATTGTCTGGAGAGCTATCAACTTATTTAACAGGTAGGTATGTTGAGATCAAAGTATATCCTTTTTCCTTTTCTGAAATTGTTGAGTTTAAAAAGATAGAGTCAGATAAAGAGATCCAACTTGCATTTAATGAATACTTAAAGTTCGGTGGATTTCCATCTGTTGTAAATTTACAAGATGAATCTTTAAAACAAGAGGTATTGAAAGGAATTTATAATAGCGTAATACTTAAAGACGTTTCCTTAAGATCTAAGATTGATGATGTTAACATGCTTTTAAGAATATCAATATTTTTAATGGATAACATTGGTAACCCGGTATCAACCAATAGGGTTACGGATTATATAAAATCACAGGGTGACACAACGAGTTTTGAGAGAGTTAATAACTATATAAATTTGTTAGAAGAGGCTTTTATATTTTATAAAGCTGAGCGCTATGATATACGAGGAAAAGAGAGATTAAAAACCCTTGGGAAATATTATGTTGTAGATTCCGGAATTAGAAATGCCATGCTTCAGAGGACCTCGACTAACAGGGGAGCCCAACTAGAGAATGTTGTATATTTAAAACTTCGAAGTTCCGGCTATGATGTATTTGTTGGTAAATACAATCAATATGAAATTGATTTTGTTTGTTTTAAAGAGGACAGGGTTAAATATGTACAGGTGGCATATGAACTGCCTAAAAACAGTAATAGAGAAACAACAAACCTATTATTAATTAAGGAAAACTATGAGAAGCTGGTTATTACCATGAACTATCTTGATGTTGGTGAAGTAGATGGTGTCCAGGTTGTTCATGTTATTGACTTCTTGTTAGATGAAGATGTATAGGCGGACTGTTAGGAAGGTTGTAGACGCTATTTATAATTGAAAGATAATTAAAGAGAAGGCCTCAAAATAGAGGTCTTCTCTTTAATCTTGCGTTAGTTAAATTTAATCCATAGTTATTGATTACTTAACAGTCTTGCTAGTTTTTACCTTAAGAAGATTGTCTGCCGCATCTTTTGTTGCAGTGTCAGCATCAATAACTTTAATAACAACTTTTGTTACATCCTCGATGCTTAATAGGTTGCCATGTGTAGCAAGTACATAATCTACATATTCTCCACCATTGGAGTCTGCATCCCAAATTGATAGGGCATCTAATGTGACAATATACTTACCTGCATCTGAACCAACACCAGCTTCAATTTTAGTAATCTGCTCAGCAGCTTTAAATTTAACTACAGGTGTCTCTTCAGCGACATCATTAGCAGTAATTTCTACTATAAAATCAGCAATGGTCGGCCCAACAACGGTTTCACCGAAGTCAATTGTAATCGTATTGTCAGCATTAAGAACAGCTGTTTTAAGTTCAGGTACTGTATTGTCTGTTAATGTAACAGCTTTTTCATTTGCTTTAGCGGTTGTTTTCACTGTTACTCCATCAATGTTTTTAACATTAGTAACGGCAAGTACGAATTCACCACTCTCAGCTATAGTTCCAGCAGGAAGAGTAATTACAACTTTATCCTGCGTATCACCCATAGCTATAGTTGCTTTTGACGGAAGGGCTTCATCGTTAAGTGTATAATAGTCCTTGTCAAGTGCATAGCCTGCTCCTGGTACAACTTGAACGTTAGCAGATGTTGCTGCTGTACCTTCGCCATCCACCGAGCCCTCAAAAGTGATAGTAATTATATTGTCTCCGTTTGCAGCATTGTACTCAGTTACGTCAGCTTGTTTTACTGAGAATGTTTTTGTACCAGCAACTACATTTGAAGGTGTTTCGTTAATAGTTACTTCAAAAGATGTTAGAGCAGTTGTTATTTTAGCAAATGAACGATCAGTGAAAGCTTCATCTTTGAAAATGAAAGTGTATTTACCAGATTTAGCTTTTTCTACAGTAACACCTTCTACAGGGTTATCACCTTCCGGTGTAACGCCATTAAGGTAAAGATTATAAACAACATCACCTCTAGGTGCTCCAACAACAACTAGGTCATCAAATCCTCCAAAGAAGTCAGCAACGATTGCGCCGTTTTTGTCTACAACAGTAACTAGGTCATCAATTACATAGCCATTTTTATCAGCAAAAGCTTTGTTAACTTCTAACTCTAGTCCAGCAAACTTACCATCAACGTCATAGATAGCTTCTAGTCCAGTAAGTTCTGGTGCTGTTGTATCTTTATTCAAGGTTACAGTTTTAGTAGTATCTTCGATTTCGTTACCAGCTAAGTCTTTAACGCCTGATATTACAAGTGTTAAAGTTCTTGAATTTTTATCTTTAAAGATATTAGTAGCTACGTTCAAATCAATAGTCCAAACAGTTTTTGCAGTAGAAACGACACCATCATGATAAGCTACGTCAGCATATAATTCGTCTTTAACAATCTTCTTAGCTGATTTAAATGCAGCCGATGCGTCTACCTCTTCACTAAATAGAACTACAATAGTGCTATCGCCTTGAGCAAAGACACCGCGAACAGTTGGTTTAGTACTATCAACTGTGATTTCAAATTCTTCTTCCACTGTTGCTTTGTTACCAGCTTTGTCTGTTAAATCAACAATTTTAATTGTGTGTGATTCACTAGATTTTAAGCTTAAGCCTTTAAGCTCAATCGCTTTATCACCACTGTCATCAACAAAAGCAATATTAGCAGCAGCAATTTTCACGTTGTTAATATAAACATTCAGAGGCTTAGCAACAGGCTCAGAGAAAGTTACTGTAGCTGTTTTTGCATTGTCTTTAGCGTTAGTTTTGCTATCGATGCTAGAAATTGAAGGTTTAGCACTATCTTTATACGCATAGTTAGCTACGTAACGCTCAGTTTTCACATCTTCATCAGCAGCAGTTACAACTGGTTTAACCAAGAAAGTAACTTCAGTTTTTGCTGTTGCACCTGAGCTAGTATCAGCAAAAGTAAGATTAACTGTAACTCCATCAGCAGCTAGTTTCGCTGTAGCTGGTGTTTTAACAGGTGAAGTTTGAATTTCATAGTTTCCTAAAGTTTCTGCAGATTTCGCATCTACTTTTTCAGAGAATACAACTTCAACTTCTACTCCATTTTTCGGTGTAACTGAAAGAACTTTAGGGATAACTACTTCTGGTTCAGGCTCTACCACCTCTAGATTAACCGCCTCGTAGACTTGGTTAACAAGGTCACCATAAGTAGCTAAATCGTCAGCATTAGGAGCAGTAGATATAAGACCTTTGTCAAGAGCTACCGCAATAGCACTCGCTTTCCAGTTGTCATTATCAAGTTCATCTCCAAAGCCAGCAGCACGAAGTACTACAGTAAGAAGTTCAGCCCAAGTAACAGTACCACGCGCGTCAAAGCCAGCAGCACCTTTACCTTTCATTAAATCTGCAGTATATGCAGCTTGGATCCAACCTTGGTCAAATCCCCATACGTTTAATTTATAATCGCTAGCATAAGCAGGGATGTCAACACCAGGTGTAGCATCAAGGCCTGCGATAATCACAGCGATTTTAGCTAATTGTTGACGTTCCATAGTAGATGTAGCAGCAAGGAAATAGAGGATTTTTGCCTTCGCGGTTCGCGAGAGTAGCGCGAAGGCAAACCGGTAATCTTAAAATTTTAAGGGATATGGGTAGCGATTACCTATCATTAAACAACGTGGGTAATTATTTAAGGAATTTACCCATATTTGCTTGTCATAGGAAATAATTACCCATATAATAGATATATATATGTTGTTTGGAGGTATATTGAAATGAATGAGTTTGCCTTGAAATTGCCAGGGAATGAAGACGTTGAAACGAAGCGAGTACTAAAGCAGTCTGCCAAGTCACATAGGGCGTTGGCTGAACTGAAGGGCTATGCTGAGTTGATACCTAATAAAAACCTGCTAATAAATGCTATTATAATTAACGAGGCCAAGGATAGTTCAGAAATAGAAAATATAATAACTACTCATGACGAATTGTTTAAGATAATGAGCAGGAATCGATATGATTCACCGGCAGCCAAAGAAGTGGTTAATTACCGTACAGCTCTATGGCACGGATATGAGCTCATTCGTGATAAGGGTTTCTTATCAACGAATATGGTTATAGAAATCCAAAGTTTAATTGAGCCAAATAAAACTGGCATCAGAAAATTGCCAGGCACGGTTTTAAAAAATGTTCAAACAGGCGAAGTTATATATACACCACCAAGTGGGGAACAAGAGATTTTATCTCTTCTGTCAGATTTGGAATCATATATAAATGACCATCCAGATGGTTTGGACCCGCTAATTAAACTTGCAGTTATTCACCATCAATTTGAGTCTATTCATCCTTTCTATGATGGTAACGGTAGAACAGGTAGAATTATTAATATTTTATATTTAGTATTAAAAGAATTAATTGGAAGTCCAATATTGTATTTGAGTAAATATATTATTAGAAACAAGGCTTTATATTATAGGTTGCTTCAAGATGTCAGAACCCAAAATACATGGGAAGAGTGGATATTGTTTATGCTAGAGGGTATTGAAGAAACAGCTAAGCAAACGCTGGATCTAACCAGAGACATTAATCAACTAATCGAAGATACAGCTGACAGCATTAAGAGCGATTTACCACACATTTATTCGAGGGAGTTGATAGAGTTATTATTTTATGAGTTCTACACCAAGACAGCATATATCATCGAAGGTCTAGGAGTTACAAGAAAGACTGCCACAAAATATTTATCAGAGTTAGAACAAGCAGGGTTCCTTGTATCGGAACTAGTAGGTAGAGAGCGCATATACTTGAACGTAGCTCTTTTCAAATTAGTAAAACTAGCAGGTAGCTAATTGCACCAGACCTGATGGCTATTTTATGATATAATTTCAATAATAATTACAGCATTTTAGGGAGGCTTACCATGAGTAATAAAAGTAAAATCATCTCAATTCTTATAATTATTATGCTAATCGCTGCGGCGACAGTTTACGCTGCAGGTCCTGGCTCAACTGAAGATCCGTTGGTTACTAAGTCCTATGTCGATGAACAGATCAGACAACTAGTTAACTCAGGCATTGGGTCTGGCGGAAGCGGCAGCAAAGGTATGACTGTCGAAGAACTCCAGAAAGATCAGATACTGATTGCCCATGCTGGTACTGAATTTATCTTGCGTGGCGGCCATGCCGTTGCTTACGGCACTGGAACAGATAACATTCCAGACTTAACGACTGGTACAGGTATTAAGATTGGTAGTGCGATTCCGCGCGACCACCTAATCCTGTTCCCTCGTGATGATGATCGTGGCTTCAAGATTACAGGTAGTGCACCAGCCTACGTTATGATTCGCGGCTCTTACGAAATTCGCTAACCCGCGGCCTTATAGTCGCTACAGCATATAAAGAGAAACATTTATTTTTATATATTGCGCTTGCGCGGAAATAAAATTAATAGACAACAAAAAGCTGAACAATTATTATATTTCGAAACGCCTTTAAGCTCTGCGTTTCTACCAGTTAGGCTTCGCTTAACCTAAGTGGAGAAATATAATGATTGTTCAGCTTTGTTTATGCAATATATAAAATAAATGTTATTGTTGATTATCTGTTATCGCGATTATAAATATACTTTTCTAATGCCTCCAGCCTACGTAGCAACTCGCGTTCAGAATCTTCAGCCGCCGGCCGCTCATCAATCAAGTCTCTGATTGACGGCAAATCTCTCGGTACTGGTGTAGGCGCTGGTTGCGGTCTAGGCGTCGGTTGCGGACGCACGATTGTCTGCTGGGACGCCATCGTTCCACTCATCGTGC
>CAZUDJ010000024.1:0-7573 GCA_964618575.1 uncultured Gammaproteobacteria bacterium
TCGTCGCGCTCTTCAAGACACTGGCAGTGGATTGGTTTTTAAGATAGTTAAAAACCGCTACCAAATTGAGCTTCGATCTCTGATAATTTTCATGCACAGAAATACAAAATTAAACAACAAATTTCTAAACTACGGACTGGGTCAATATGTCGAAACTTGGAAGGAAAATAAAAGCTAGAAGTTTAAAAAATATTAGATACAAAAAAGAAGAAAGAGCTAACTTTTTTGTTAGCTCTTTTTTTCTAATAATTGTTATTCCCTCCTCCTGGTGATCACTCTATTTGAGGTCTCAAAGTAAAACTCCCGATAGTCAAATTCTTGACTAGGGGTGACTATGAAATAATCTCCTACTCGTCTCATTCTAAGAATTATCTCAGATTTTCCTTCTTCACTTAATCTCAGTGAATCACAATTTTTTTCCAAGACTAGATCATCTTCTTTTGCAAGAAGAATTAGTAAAACATTTTTAGTACTGTCTACCATCTTGGTGTGAATAAAAAATGTTCCTAGAGGGGTGACTCCATAGTGTCTTGAATCTATAAATCTCTCAGGAAATAATTCTCTCTCTATGGTGTCTAGATACTCGCTAATGCCAAATCCTTTTTGATAAGAAACATTAAAAAGTATTGCAGCAAAAATTATGAGGATCAAGCCTCCCACAAAATAAACTTTTCTTTTCATGATGTTTTATATTTTAAAGGTTCAATTGATTTTAGGTAAAAGTCTTATAAATATACTTAACCACATTAGTGGGGTGTAGTCAATAAATATTTCTACTTTTGCATCTAAAGCTAAAGATGCCTACCTATAATATAACCCCATTTAATTCTTAATTACTATTGACAACTATGTATTAATATGTTATAGTCTTGATATTAAAATAGAACATTAAAAAATAAAGTTTACTTTGATTAATTGCTAAGCGCAACTAGATATAGATGAGTTTAGCAATTAATCAAAATAGTATTAACTTTCAAAAAATTAAGAAATGAAAACAAGAAAAAAAGTTTTAAATTTGTTGTCTGCAGTACCAGTTATATCACTTGTTGGTATAAGTGCCTTCTTAGTAGTAGCTATTATTACTATCTTAGGAAAAGGAGGTGGTCTCATACTCGACTTTATTGGAATTACAGGCTTTACTTTATTCGTATTGCCAATATTTCTTCTACAATTCGTCCTACCATCTAAGATACTTGGTCTGGTGGGCATTGATACTGATGTTCCTATTTGGGGGAAAGTAGCGCTATACACTTTCGTATTTCCTTTTGTTACTATGGTAATGGTAACTATAGCAGACACAGTGTTTAATTTCTTACCTCCAGTAAAGCTTATGCACCTAGCTGATCACTCATTACGAGCAATAGCTAGACAAGAGCGCATGACTCAGTCATTGCTAGTAGGTGGAATCACTTACCTGTCTATGGTGGGTGGAGGTATTATCTTCAGGCTAATCTTTAAAAAAAAGATAAGAGCCCAAAATAATTAAAAGAGTCAACAAGACTTATTTAATTACAAAAAGAGTTCATCATGAACTCTTTTTTTCTTTTATATTATTTAACTACTTACACTACCATAAATTACTTGAAAAATTTTAAGCTAGCCACTAGCCCAGCTATAGATAAAAATATTTTCATTAAATTTTTAATAACCGTTTGTTGTTTTATACTGTACATATATGTACACTATAGCGAAACAATACACCACTTTGACGTAAAATATATCATTAGCTATATGAAAAAAAGACTTCACTAATTGAAGTCTTTTTTATTATGCTTGCCTTCAGCTTATGAATTAGCCGAATAGAGCTGACGCTCCACAAGCATATTAATATTATGAGTAAACAAATAATTTAAGTCAACAAAGAGAATGTATTAGCACTTGAAGTTTGACTAGTTGGCGTGATGTTAATAAATAGTTATAAGTATTGATCTAATGGCCCCCACATAAACCACAAGTCATTCCATAATAACAATGCCCTTGCGACATTTTAAAAGACCCCTTGCGACATTTTACTAAATAGTCCTGTAAAAACCCTGTAATTACAGGACTTCATTGCGACATTTATATCTCTATCTCGCGACAGTAGACAGGATAGAGGCCTTCCCCATCTTTGCATAGTCTCTCCCACACTAGATGAGCATAGAAAAAAAGATAAGAAAAAACCACCTTAGATTCCGTTAAGGTGGTTTTAATATATTAGAAACTATTGTTTCTATTTTTGGTTTAACTTTGTCTACTAAAGAACAGCGTCTTTAACAGCTTTAGCTAAACGGAATTTCACGACAGTTTTAGCTGGGATGCGGATAGCTTCACCAGTTGCAGGGTTACGGCCATCACGAGCCTTTCTCTTTACTTTAACTAGCTTACCAAAGCCAGGAAGAATGCACTCACCATTCTTTTTAACTTCCTTGTAAACTAAGTCTGCTAAACTATCCATGAAGCTAGCAACTTCTTTCTTATTCATTTCTGTTGCCTCTGCTAAAGCGGCAATCATTTTTGATTTTGTCATTTTTGACATAATTTTAATTTGGCCTTATTTAAAAACTGATAGCAGATTTAAAATAAGAACCTTTTATTATTAATCAATGTTTACAAGCTTATTATAACATACTATAAAAAATATGCCAATAAACAAAGAGTATTATTATTTAACTTCGTAAATTAATGTGATCTCAGCGCGAATTTCATTTTGACCCACCTCTATACTAGGAGCTCCTCCAGCCAAGTCAAAGGCCATTTCCTTCATAGCATTAGAAGAAGAATACATAGGCATAATGGGGCTATATGAAGTTTCACTTACTCCTTTAAGCTTCCCTAGTTTAAGTCCAGCCTGACTAGCGATAAGGCTTGCCTTCTCTTTGGCTTTTTCTATGGCCATTTCTCTAGCTTCATTTTTAAGTTCAAACTCATCATCTATAGTGAAGTTGATATCACCTACTTGATTAGCACCAACCTCAGAAGTCTTTTCTATAATAGCGCCAATGTTTTCTAAATTACGAATCTTAAGAGTGACGTTTTGAGAAACCTCATAACCTTTTAGCTCTTGTCCCCTACTCTCTGTCCACTTGTAGACTGGTCTTAGATTATAGTTAGTTGTTTTAATATCTTTGTCTTCAATCTCTAAACTACGGACAACCTCTAAAATCTTATTCATAGTTTTAGAGTTTTCTAGTGTTGCCTCAGCGGCAGTTTTCTTAACTTCAGTTTTAAGGCCCACACTTAGGTTAGCAATGTCCGCTTTAGCATAGACTACTGCTGAGCCACTTACTGTAAAGCGGTCCTCAGTCTCCCCCTTACTAAAGAAATAGAAAGCTGAGATAACCATAGCTCCTAAAACTAGGATGCTAAGACCTACTACCAAACTTTGATTTTTAGTCATACTATTATCTTATTATTAATTATAAACAAATATTATTAGCTTAATATACTACTAAGCTAACTCAATTATATCATTTACTAGTACTTATGACTAGCATAAGCCCAATGTAGCAAGGCTTGGCGCTGGCGAGGCCGGCAAGAGAAGTCCCCCTCACGACAGTTGTTTTTTAGAGCCATAACGTGTCGCTTCATTGCGCGCCATCTTTTAATTTGACGTCTATCTTCACTGCCTAAACGACGGCCATAATAATATCTGGCATACCATTGAAACCAGCCTCTGGGATCACGCTCATCTATCCAACCCTTAGCTTGCCAGTGAGATAAGGGCATAGAAGCTGAGACTCCAAAATAGTTATAGCTTTTATCTGACTTGTCTTTAGCAAACTTAGCTGACTCAAACCAATCTTGGGGAAATTCAGAACTGCAATCGCGCATATAACGACCACCAAAAACACCTAAAGAAAGCATTTCTTTAGGTGTTAGTTCTGGCCTAAAATCGTCGGCAAAATTTTTCCCCTCTTCTTCTACTAAGTCGTAGCTATAGTTTTTTTGCATCTTGTCATTTACGGTGATTGTTTTTATTTTTTTTCTCATAATTTTTTTATAGAAACTAAAACTCAAAACACATACTAGTTTTATAAAATACTTAGCAGACTATTTAATCTACTCTAGTTCAGCTTTAAAGCTAGCGATATACTCTTTATATCTATTTAGACTCTCCCCTTCTAGCGCTTTACCTGGAGGCAAAACTTCGTGCATGGGATTTATCTTTAGGCCATTTTTTACCATCTCATAGTGCAAGTGGGGGCCAGTAGAAAAACCAGTTGAGCCAACATATCCTATTACCTCACCTTGCTTTACCTTCTGTCCAGACTTAACTGCCATTTTAGACATATGAGCGTAGTTGGTGGAATAGGTGCCATTGTGCCTTACTTTAACAATATTGCCATATGATCCACCCCAACCCGCAAAAGTAATAGTACCATCACCGACACTTCTAATTGGTGTTCCCATACTCGCAGCGTAGTCTATCGCCCTATGTCCAGTTGAAACATTGAAAGCCTCAACATAGCGTCGTCCGGTGGTAAAACCAGAAGAAATATATTTAAAGGCTAAGGGTGCTTTAAGAAACATCTTTTGCACTGAATTTCCTTCTGCATCAAAGTAGCCCGTATTGTCTTCATTTTCACTAAAGTAGTATGCGAAATAAGGCTTACCTTCATTTACATACTTAGCCGCTAGAATATTTCCGGGCCTCACATACTCTCCATTTAAATATTTTTCTTCATAAACGAAGCTAAAGCTATCGCCTACTCTTGGGTCCATCGCAAAGTCTATCGTCCACTGAAAAGCATCAGCAAAGGCAATGATAGCTTTTTCATCTATGTCTTGTGATAGAGCGGCTTCATAGAGACTAGATGATATTTCTCCCTTCTTAGTAACTATCTTTATCTCATAGGCAATGGGGTTTAAACTGGCAAGAAAATCACTTCCCTTGCGACTTACTACTATCTCTTCTTCATTGTTTATTTTATAAACTAATTCTATAAATTCTTTCGTCTGGTGGTCATAGATAAGTTCAATTTCACGGCCAGCTTTTATCTTAGCAAGATCGTAAACAGGGGCGGCTGCTTTATAAATAGCATTGATATGCTCTCCACTTAAATCACTTTTCTCAGCCATCATTTTGCTATAGGTATCACCCGCCTCTATATTTACAATTTTTTTTATATTTTCTGGCTCAGAAATTTCCTGAGCTAGAGCACTAATCTTACTATCCTCTAAATCATCTTTAGGAAAACCAGCCTCAAGATTGGACTTAAAATAAAAAAGACTAAATACGCTAATTACAGCTAAAGAGATTGTAAGATACTTAGTTAGCTTTACTTGTTTCATAAATTACAAAAAAATAAATTTAAAAGCCCCAAATTAAAAAAATAAGGGGCTGGTCGCTTTTAATTACCAATCTACTGGCTCAAAGTCAGGTAGGCTAACTTCAACATTTATATACTTAGGGTCTTCATTTGTCTCAACACTATCACTCTTTTTTATAAAATTAATCTCTGCGGTCAGCTCATCCATAGAACCCTCATTTGCAGCAGAAGAATTATTAGTGTCTTCTTCGGGTATAATTTCAAAGGCGACAATCTCTACTTCACCCTCATCATCTAAGTTATACTTAGCTAGGGCCTGAAGAGCAATATGACCATCCTCATAGTCAACTATAGCTGAATTATTATTTAACCACTTTATATTTGTTACATAGAAAGTTCCTCCTAAAACTGCTTCCTCAGGTGATAGCTCAGAGATATTGTCTTTGGTGTATTTCTCAAATCTAGCTCTAAGGGCAGTATCTTCTCGCACTTCATAGTCAAGCCCTTCCATGCCTAGTAGCTCTACTGAGTTTTGTCCGGGAGTCTTAGAGTCAAGTGGCTTATCTAAATCTTGTCTATTTTGGCTTGTGGCTAGATTGAAAAAAAGAATTAAAGCTAAAACAAGAAATAAGGCAGATAAACTAGCAATTAATATATTTTTCTTATTCATAAATATGTTTTAAGTTTATAAATTATTTATAAGTACATTTTAGCTTATTTGCGTTTTATCGTCTACCTTACGCAAGCCATAGGCACCAAAGAAGGTTGAAATTGGCATCGCAAGCATTACGCCTATACTTCCTACCAGCGTCCTTACTACCTCAGTTGTAATAAGCTCACTATTTAAATTACGAGACAAGTCTAGGCCACTTTGAGCGCCAATGGTAAAGATAAGCAGTAGTGGCAGGGCTGCACCAGCATAAGTTAGAAATAAAGTATTTACCATAGTGCCTAGATGAGTGTTGCCTATCTTATAAGATAGGCTAAATACTCGCTTAGGTGAAAGAATTGGATTAGCCTCCTTTATCCTCTCTACTGTTTCCAGTTGTCCGATTATAATATCATCGAGCACACCAATCGCACCAATTAACATTCCTGCGAGCAACAAGCCCTTAAAATTAATCGTTGCCCCAGCCAGGTCTATTAGAAAAACAGTCTCCTCTTGCGCCATACCACTAAGACGGGCAAAGTTAGTGAAGATAATAGATAAAACTAAAGTAATAGATAGTGATACTAAAACAGCTAGTATGGCCAAGTGTGATTTTTTAGTCCAACCTTCGGTAAAGTAAATTATTGCCGCCATAATAAGAAGACCACCAATTAAAGATATTATGAAAGGATCACGCCCAGCTAGTATCTGGGGCAGTATAAATTTTAAAATAACTATGAAGCTAACAACAAGGCTAAGTAATGACTTTAATCCCTTGGCACGACCTATGACTATAAAAACTAGGGCAAATAAAGCGATGAGAATATACATAGCTAGTGATCTGTCTTGTCCGGTAAGATAAACTGTTTCCTCTCCTAGCTCATTTTTAAATACATCGACAAATACCTTGTCTCCCACTTTGTGCACATTACTATCACCCACCTCTATCTCTGATATGCCTAAGTAGATAAACTCCTCACCTTTGCGTGGCCCATCTACAGCCTCTAGCCTTATATCTTGTTGAATATAGCTGCCGCCCGCTTCCCTTTCTTTTTCCACCTCAGCTATTATCTCCACCACTTTTGCCTTAAAAGACTGTGGCTTGTGGCCAGTCTCATTATTTGGCGCAGCTAAAGCTGTGCTTAAAAATAAAGAACTAATCGCTAAGCTAAATAAAATAGCTAAGATTGTAGTTTTTTTAAATATATTTATTTTCATGAAATTAATTTTTTTGATAATCCTAAAATTAAAAACAAGGAGCTACCCGTTAAGATAATAGTTGCCCCGCTAGGCCAGTCTAGATGATAGGAGAGCATAAGGCCTAAAAATATAATAAGCAGTGAAAAGAGACAAGCGATAATAATAAACTGGGCAAATGATTTAGCAAATAAACGAGATATAGCACTAGGTACTACTAAAAGAGCCGAAACAAGTATGATACCAACTAGCTTTATAGAAATAATAATAGCAAGCGCGGTTGTCATATAAAGAAGCAGGTCATAAAACCATGGTTTTTTCCCAGCTAGATATGCTCCCACTGGGTCAAAGGTGGCAAATAAAAGACGGCGGTTGGTAATTGCTAAGACACTTAAAACTAAAGCGCTAGCAGCTAATATGAAATAGAAATCAAAATTTGAAATAGCTAATATGTTGCCAAAGAGATAAGACATTA
>CAZUDJ010000025.1:0-7250 GCA_964618575.1 uncultured Gammaproteobacteria bacterium
AGGGAGAAGAAATGCAAAAGCTAGTAAAAAAATTTCAGTTAATCTTTTTAAATATTTCATATTTTTTTAAATTATATTCATCTCTATAATAAGGTCTCCTTTCCTTTAGATACAGTTTTAAGATATCATCACTTATTAAAACACCCTCCCCTAATTTAGCTGCCTCTTTTAAGGCTTTGGGCATAATAGCTAATTGTATTTTTTTAGCCAGTGTTTCAAATGCTAAAATTAATTTATTTTGTTTATACGAAGAGCTTCTGCTAATATACTCCTCTTTGTCTTTATTAGCTTTTATAAAATTAGCCCAAGTATTTTTGTGACTATAAAGTGGAACTAAACCTAAAAGCCAATACTTAAAATAAGGGTCGCCTCCTTGTAGGTGCAAACTATCTAGATTTAAATTTTTCTCACTAATATAAAAACTTAAACAAATTTTATCTTTTTTGCAATTTTTTCTTGGTCTACTAAATGATAGTTTAGCGATGCCAGCACAATAAAGTCTACTAAGCCATAAATAATTTTTTTTGGTGATAATAAACATATCTATATCACTTTCATAGCGCCAATTGTGATCACCAATGAAATTAGCTGCCGCTACTGCGATTACTCCCGGAAAGGCGGAAAAAACCTTTGCAAAAAAACTAGCCTTCTTTAACTTAGCTCGAGAATAGTTGTAGCGCTTATGCCTTTCTTGGACTATGGCTTCATTGCCATATAAAAAATAAAAACCTTGCTTCTCTTGCAAGATTTTATTATCTACTAACCCTTTTAAAATATTTTCTATCTCCTGATAAGGAAATTTTCTGTCTATAAGCTTGTATAGCTCAAATGTGTTAAGCGGGTGTTTAAACAAATCTAAAAATATAATTGGTTCTAAAATTAACTCCAAATCTTTTATATTTTCTTTAGTCGCTATCATTTTTAGGTTTATCAATTTTTAAGACCTCAATGTCTGATTTATTGTCGGTAATTTTAGTAACATCTTTATCGACCTTCTTAAATTCACGATAAGCATTGTTATAATGATTAACTGTCGTGGCCATGCTGTTGCCTAGTTTTTTCATAAACTCATCGTAACTTAAAAGGTGTTTACCAAGTTTCTCAATATTTTGGGTAATCTCTTTAGCCTTCTCTTCAATTTGCATGGCTTTTAAGCCTTGCAAGACAGTTTGCAAATAGGCCATAAAAGAGGTAGGTGAAACAATGACCACTTTTTTATCCCGATAAGCGTACTCAATTAGGTCTCTGGCATTAACTTTCACTGCTCCCACTTTATTCACCAATAGGTCATAGTATATTGCTTCAGATGGTATAAACATGAAAGCAAACTCCATGGTATTTTTTTCTGGCAAGACATACTTGGCTGTTTCGTCTATGCGCGCCTTTAGGTCTTGCTTAAATAGTTGTTCTAATTTTTCTCTTTTTTTAGCGTCACCTTCAGCTAATATTCTTTCATAATTTTCTAAAGAAAACTTAGCATCTATAGGTATTACCTTATCTTTTACAAAAACCACAGCATCAACGATTAGGTCACTGCCAGTGTTTTCATCTTTACCTATGTTATACTGCATTTCAAAAGCGCCAGGAGGTAAAACATTCTTCAAAGTTTCTTCTAAAAAATATTCGCCCAATATACCACGTTGCTTCGGGTTTTTTAGAATATCTTGCAGGCTTTGTAGTTGAGCGGAAAAGTTGACTACCTGCTTATTAGTCTCATCTAGTTTAGTTAATTTTTCACTTACATCAGAGATTAGCTTTGCTGATTGACTAGTTATATCTTGAACAATTTTAGAGGTCTGGCTAAATTGTACTTGGTTACTTCTATGTGTTTCTGCTAACTTAATATCTAATTCACTTCTAAGCTGGTTATTTTGCTCTGATAAATTATTGAGTCTTTCCATAAGAGCTCCTAACTCACCCTTATTACTTCCTAAACCTTTTTTACTCAATAAAAATATCAAAAAAGCCAAGGCGGCTATTATTATAACAAATAAAATTATAACCAGTGTTGTATTCATGTTTCAGATTTATTATTAAAAGACTACACCCAAGTTACCCCTGCCACTTGATCATTGTCAGCTTTAAAGCGCATAATTCTTACTCCTTGAGTGGCTCTTCCTAAAACAGAAATAGCCTTAAAAGGAGTTCTAATAACTTGACCCTTTTGTGAGATTATAATTAAATCTCTGTCTTCCATTGTATTTGCGTTTATCAAGAAAGAGTTGACTATATTACCAGTTTTTTCAGTGATCTTGGCTGTTTTTATACCGCTACCGCCGCGACCTTGGATTTTATAAGCATTGAAATCTGTTCTCTTGCCAAACCCCTTGTCCATAATAGTTAGTATCTGATATTTTCTTTTTTTCTCTTTATCAGTTTTAGCCACTCCCATACCAATTACTAGATCATCTTTATGCAATCTAATACCTATTACCCCAGCGGCTCCCCGGCCCATCTTTCTAACATCTGTTTCCTTAAATCTAATCGCCTGACCTTTAGCAGTAACTAATTTGATTTCATCATTGCCTGAGGTTGGTTTTACCCAAATCAATC
Organism: uncultured Gammaproteobacteria bacterium; assembly: GCA_964618575.1. GTDB lineage: Bacteria > Patescibacteriota > Patescibacteriia > Patescibacteriales > UBA12465 > UBA12465. The sequence continues at coordinate 2,554 of CAZUDJ010000025.1, forward strand.
TATCATTATCCTTAATTTTAATGGCAATCAAACCATTCTTACGTAAATTTTTAAAGGCCTCTAACTCTACTTTTTTAACTATTCCTTTTTCAGTTGCAAAGAATAGATACTTAGAAAAAACTGCCTTATCTAAAGGAAGGATGGAGGAGACCTGCTCTCCACTCATAAGTTGCAAGAAATTTACCACTGGAGTTCCTTTAGCTGTTCTAGAAGAAACTGGAATCTCATAAACCTTAAGCTGAAAAGCTCTACCCTTGGTAGTAAAAAATAAGACATCATTATGAGTAAGACTGGTAAACATAAACTGTACGGTGTCCTCTTCTTTGGTGCTTAGACCCATTACCCCCTTACCTCCTCTAGCTTGAACCTTAAAAGTGTCTGGCTCTAAACGCTTAATATAGCCGTCTCTTGTCATCATAACTACTGTCTCTTCGTTAGGCACTAAATCTTCTATACTAAACTCACCTAAAGCACCGGCGACAACTTTTGTTTTTCTTTCATCACCAAATTTCTCTGCTAATTCCTTAAGCTCACTCTTAACAATATTATTAACCTTTTTATCAGATGATAAAATACTTTTTTGCTCAGAAATAAACTTAAGTTTATCCTTAAGCTCAGTCTCGATCTTTAAGGTCTCTAAGTTAGCTAGACTTTGCAATCTCATCTCTAAAATTGCAACCGCCTGTCTTTCTGATAATTTAAACTTCTTTATCAAACTCAGTCTCGCTACCTCTTTATCTTTTGAAGCTTTAATAGTTTTAATAACCTCATCTATGTGCTCTAAGGCTATCATAAGACCCTCAAGTATATGGGCTCTTTCTTTTGCCTTATCAAGCTCATACTGAGTACGTCTTTTAACAATATCCTGTCTGTGTTTAATGTACTCTTGCAAAATCATCTTTAGAGTTAAAACTTTAGGCTGAATACCATCTATTAAGGCCAGCATATTTAAATGAAAAGTAGTCTGCAAAGATGTATTTTTATACAAAGCATTTAAAATTTTCTTGGGGTAGCAGTCCTTTCTTAGCTCAATAACGATTCTAACACCGTCCTTATCTGACTCATCTCGCAAAGCTTTAATGCCATCAATTTTCTTATCTTTTACCAGATTGGCAATCTTTTCAACTAAATCCGCCTTGTTTACCTGATAAGGAATCTCTGTGATAACTATCATAAAACTGCCATTTTTTTGCTCCTCAATATCTGCTTTTCCTCGTAAAACAATACCGCCTCTGCCAGTGGAATAAGCGGTTAATATATCTTTCTTATTATAAATAGTTCCTCCAGTAGGAAAGTCTGGCCCTTTAACAAACTGCATCAAGTCTTCTGTGCTTGAGTCTGGATTATCAGTTAAATGCTCTATTGCCGCTGCTAGCTCCAGAAGATTGTGGGGTGGAATATTGGTTGCCATACCAACGGCAATTCCCATAGTTCCATTTAAAAGTAGGTTTGGTAATTTAGCAGGAAGCACGCCTGGCTCCTTAAAGCTGCCATCAAAGTTAGGGATAAAGTCAACTGTATCTTTATCGATATCAAACAACATTTCCTCAGCAATGCTAGCAAGTTTAGCTTCGGTGTAACGCATGGCCGCAGCACTGTCGCCATCCATAGAACCAAAGTTACCCTGACCCCTTACAAGAGGATAGCGCATAGAAAAATCTTGGGCCATTCGAACCATAGACTCATATACCGCAATATCACCATGGGGGTGATACTTACCTAAAACTTCACCGACTACAGCCGCTGACTTACGAAACTTACCATTAGCTCTAAGCCCTATACTCCACATCGCGTATAGAATACGACGATGCACAGGCTTGAGGCCATCTCTTGCATCAGGCAAGGCACGCGCAACAATAACACTCATGGCATAGTCAAGATATGACTTACTCATTTCTTCAGTTATAGCCTGTTCCTCGATTAAGCCAAATTCGGTTTTTTGTCTCGAGTTAGAATGCTTGTTATTAAAATCCTTATCCTCATCTTCTGGCATTTCTGATAACTCTTCTTCTTTTTCTTGTTTTTCTTTTTTTGTCATATATTAAAACTAATAAACAATTTGTGTTACATCTTCGCAACCTAAAGGAATTTCACAAGGAGTGGTCTCAGTCCCAATTCTCGGCATGCAATTAATCCATTCTGGACAATTCTCTGCTTTAGGTTTTGGCACCCTCTTATCAGCCTCTTTTATAATATTCTCTATCAAATCACTGGCCTCTTCTTTTAAACGAATGTCTTTATCATTTTCTATATTAATATTCTCCTCTTCAAAATCAAAAATATTATCTAATTCAGGGACTGGTTCATTTAATATTTTTTTAAAATCATTAGCAATATTTATATCACTACTATCTTGACTGCGCCAAGAAATGCGCAAAACAAAGATCCAAAGAAAAAATATAATTAAAGCAGAGGTTGCCACAGCCACTATTAATATTAAATTTTTTCTCTCAGATGACAGTCTCGTTTTGCCCTTTTTAGGCTTTAAATCAATTTTATTAGATTTATTAGCTCTCATAGAGATATATTAAGCTAATAATTTATTCTTTAATACCATCTAGGTTAACATCATACAAAATCTTTTCATTTATGAGGCCATACTTTAGTATCTCTTCCTCGGTAAACCAAATAGCAATCTCTCTTTTGGCCTCTGTGGCTTCATCAGAGCAATGAATTAAATTTCTAACTGCACGATTGTCAAGATTGGCAAGCTCAAATGAGTCTATAGTGTAATCACCACGAATAGTTCCACCATCAGATGACATTGGCTCAGTTGATCCAACTATCTTTTTTATAACTCCTATAGCTTGGTTTCCTTCAAAAACCATAGGAACAATCGGACCACAAGTCATAAACTTAACTAGGGCGCCAATGATATCACGGCCATATTCTATAGCCTCTTTTTCTATAGGTAGTCCAGCTGCCTCTCGGTTTTTTAAAACATTTTCTCCCTTACTTTTAAACCACTCATCGTCTTTATTATAATGAGCCCAGCAAGGCGCTTCATCAGCTATTATCATTTTAAGAGCAACTAATTTTAAACCAGTGCTTTCTATTCTTTTAATAATTTCTCCAATTAAGCCACGCTGAACAGCGTCCGGCTTTAAAATAACTAAAGTTCTCTCTTTTTTTGGATTTGTCATATTTTTTAAAAACTTAGTATTACTAACTCCATATCTTCCTGAGGAAGATCTTTTTTAGATATCCTTAACTTATCTTCATAACTTGCCTCTATTCCTAGCTCACGCACAAACTTGTCCACCGGGTCAATGTCTAAATTTAAGTCATCAGTCTTGTAGTGCATAGGTATGACTATTCTTGGCTCAATTTGAGAGATAACCTCAACTGCCCCTTTGGCATCTAGTGTATACTTACCGCCAACGGGAACTAGTAAAATGTCTGTACCAGACAATTTTTCCAACTGAACTTCATTTAGAGAGGTTCCTAGGTCACCTAAGTGAACTATAGAGATATCGTCTATTTCTATGCGATAGATGATATTTAAACCACGTAGAGCTCCTTCCTTATCATCGTGATATGAATCAACTCCTTCAATAAAAACTCCTTTAACATCATACTCTCCTGCGCAATCAATTACAAAAGGCTTTCCTCTTAAGGCACCTACATTATTATGATCGCTATGATCATGAGAAACAGTTACTATATTAGCTTCACAATTTGGTGGCTTTAGGCCAATTTCTTTATTAAAGGGATCGCAAATAACAGTTATGCCTTCGGGCCCAACTTTGTCTTGAATTTTAAAACAAGAATGTCCCTGCCAAGTAATAATCATAATATTAGTATAGATAAAACAATAAAACGGGCTTTTTTACCCTAAATTTATTATAACAAAGCGCTTCCGCTAGGTCAATAATTAGGCTTGATGTAAGCCTAGATAAGGCTATTTTAAAGAAATTATGATAGACAAATTAATCTAAATTAAAGTCACTTAAAATATTAATTGTGCCCTTGCGACTTGTTTCTTTATATTTTATACCTAGTTCAGAAATTATTTTAATCACCTCTTTTGAGGGGTGATTGAAAGTATTATTAAGCCCCGCTGAGATAACTATTAGCTGGGGACCTATCCTTCTTAAAAAATCTTTGCTATTTGAAGTTTTAGATCCATGATGAGATGCTTTAAAAATCTGCGCTGAAATATCAGCTGATTTTTCTAGCATGGCAAGCTCCATCGCCCCCTCATTATCACCTGAGCCTAAAAAACTAAAATCATGGCACTCTAATTTAACTACAAGTGAGTCATTGTCGTTGTCAAGGACAAATTCATAAGGGTGAGTAATTTCTAAATTACAGCCCGGCTCTAAAGTTATATTTAATTTTTTTTCTAAGACTATAATTTTAGTCCCTTGTTTTTTTGCCTCTGTAAAAAGAAGAGTGTTGGGATAGAACTGTTTTAAATTAGCGCCATATATTAGAAACTCTACTTTATAGCGACGAAAGATTTCGACTAAACCACTTATGTGATCATGATGGAAATGACTAATAATTATTGCGTCTATTTTTTTCTTATAGAAAGGCAACTCTTTTCCCAAAGAACGTAAAACTAAATTATCAGGGCCACCGTCTATTAATACAATTTTTTGATTACTTAAATTAATGAGAGTGGCATCTCCTTGCCCCACATCTAAGATAGATAGTTTTAAAAAATGTTCTTTAAGTTGATAAGAATATATTAT
>CAZUDJ010000026.1:0-6941 GCA_964618575.1 uncultured Gammaproteobacteria bacterium
GCTGGAGGAAGATAAGTTTTTGGAAAAAGATAGTAAAGGTAAATTAATTCCTCGGTACATATTAGGAGAGTTGAAAATATTAGGGGAGGTTGAGGCAGGCTTTCCTTCACAGGCAGAAGAGGAACTAATCGATACAATAAGTTTAGATGATTTCTTAATTAAAAATAAGGAGGCTACTTATATGCTTAAAGTAAGTGGTGACTCTATGGAGGGTGCTGGCATTATGGCCGGTGACATAGTGCTAGTAGATCGCAGTCTTAGCGCTAGTCCTGATGATATTGTAATAGCTGAGGTTGACAATGAATGGACTATTAAGTATTTAAGAAAGAATGCTAGCTCTACTTATTTAGAAGCGGCCAACCCTAGATATCCTAATATTTATCCCAAAGAGGAACTTAAAATAGCGGCTGTTGTAAAAGCGCTCATTCGCAAATATTAATAACATGTCCTATAATTTTAAAAATTCTCCAGCTAGCATTTTGCATATTGATGCTGATTCTTTTTTTACATCTTGTGAGGTGGCTAGAAACCCAAGTTTAAAGGGCAGGCCAGTTGCAACCGGTCGGGAGCGCGGTATAGTTTCCTCTCTTAGTTATGAGGCAAAGGCAATGGGAGTTAAAAGAGGTATGCCCTTATTTCAGGTAAAGAGGATTTGTCCTAATATAGTTTTTTTAGCCTCAGATTATAAAATGTATAGCCTTTATTCTTGTCGTCTATTTGAGATTGTAAGACGTTTTAGCCCGCAGGTAGAGGAGTATAGTATAGATGAGTGCTTTGCTGACTTAAGTGGTCTAGAAAGTCTTCTTAAGATGTCCTATTTTGAGATTGCCGAAGCTATTCAAGCGGCCTTAGTCAAAGAGTTGGGCTTCACCTTCTCTTTGGGCCTTGCTCAAAATAAAGTCTTAGCTAAAATTGCTTCTAATTTCCAAAAGCCAAATGGGCTAAGTAAGATAGAATCAAATGAAATAGAGTTTTATTTAAAGCAGACAGAGCTTATAAAAGTCTGGGGTGTAGGACCACAAACAACAAGTTATTTAAATAAATTAGGGATAAAAACAGCCTGGCAATTTGCTGAAAAAAGCTATGATTTTCTAAAAGCTAGGATGACTAAGTCGCAGATTGAAATATGGCAAGAGCTAAGAGGGCACTCAATCTACAGACTTTTGCCGGAAAGAAAGGATAAATACCAATCAATTTCTAAAACTAGAACTTTTAAGCCACCTTCAAATGAGCAAGCTTATGTTTTTAGCCATCTATCTAAAAATGTTGAAAATGCTTGTTTTAAATTAAGGCGCTACCACCTACTAACTACTAAGGTTTTCTTCTTTCTCAAAAAACAAGATTTAAAAATTGAAGGTCATGAATTTAAATTAGGCAGAGCAAGTGATAATCCGATAGAAATTATTAAGTTAATAGATAAACACTTCCATCTTATTTGGAAGCCATCTAGGCTGTACCGAGCTACGGGAGTAGTTTTTATGGACTTAAGGGAAAATGTTTGCCGGCAAGCTGATTTATTCAATGAGGTGGATCTGTCTGAGAAATTATCAAAAGTACTCTCTAGCCTAGATATTGTTTCTAAGCGCTATGGTAGATCTAGTCTATTTCTGGGGTCGAGCTTAAAAGCTATGCAGTCTGAAGAGCAAAGGAAAAAAGAGGAGTTAAAAAGTTTAGCTAAGAATCATGGACTGCTAAAAGGAGATTTGAGAGGAAAGAATTTATCTTTGCCATTTTTAGGAGAAGTTAAATAGTTAAAACTAAATTATTGACACAAGTATTTACTTGACATATACTTGAGTTATCAAGTAATTAATTTATACTCATATGAAAAGAAATATTGATGAGAGGCTTAGGTTTGTTATAAATTTAAGTAAAATTCAAGCTATTTTAACTAAGCGCTTTGATAGCGGACTGGGCAATGGACTGGGCTTTAATGAGTTTTTAATTCTCTTTAATTTAAGTAATGCTGAAAATGAAAAGATGCGTCGGATTGATATAGCTGAAAAAATTGGACTTAGCGCCTCCGGTGTAACAAGAATGCTTTTACCTATGGAAAAAATTGGTTTAATTAAAAGTGAGACAAAGAGCAGGGATGCTAGAGTAAGGAGCGTGTCTCTAACTAAGAGCGGGAAAGAGAAGATGGCAGAAGCTATGGATAGCTTAGAGTATCTACTAGATAGTATTATACCCAAGCAAGATAAGGCAGCGCTTTTTAATGCTCAAGAATTGTTAATAAATATTGGTACGCGGCTTTTAATGAACTAGCACTTAGTAAAGAATATTTAAAGAGCTCTAAATTATGAATATAAAAACTGCTTTTTTCTTAGCCTTTAAGTCTATTAAAAGAGGGAACAAGGGAACTCTACTGATGACTATTTTGATAATGACGCTTGCTTATGTTAATTTAGTTTTTATCTCCTCTATATTTGGGGGCATAGTTGAGGCTATCAATGAGCAATCTATAGATTACCAGTATAGTAATATTGTTATAGAGCCAGCTCCAGATGATAGGTATATAAATAATAAAGAAGCTCTTGCAGCTATAGACGATATTCCTGGTATAATTGGCAGCTCGGCTCACTATCGTGATAATCCCATAATAGAGTATGACAAAGGAAGAAATGGCAAGGATGTTAAAACTGGCCGCTGGGTCCTAAAATCCATAGATCCAAAAGCAGAAAAAAGTGTTACAAAAATTCATGAGGCCATAATTGCTGGCTCCTACTTAGAGGAGAGTGATAAAAATAAAATATTAATAGGTAAGGAGGTAGCTGGTGGTCATGGTGGCGATCTTGATTACTTAAGTCTTGGTGTTGAACTTGGTGATGAAGTTTATGTTAGTTTTAGCAATGGCATAAGAAGACCTTACGAGGTAAAAGGAATATTTAGCACCAAAAGTACAGCTATAGATCAAACAGTTTTTATTACTAAAAAAGAAATGGAATCAGTGCTTAGAATTAGCAATCAAGCATCAGAGGTTTTAGTTAAAATTGAGGACAAAGGTAGTGAGGATATTTATATAGAAGAGATAAGAAATTTAGGTTTTAAAAATGAAGATATAAAAAAATGGAGTGAGCTGATGGGCTTTACTTCTGGAGCTAGCGCCAGTTTTGATATGATAAGTATAATACTGGGAGCTATTGGCACCTTCGTGGCTGGTATAACTATTTTTATTATCATCTTTGTTAGCGTGGTTAATAAAAGAAAGCAAATAGGGATACTTAAGGCAATAGGCATGACAAGTGGCACTATAGTGCTACACTTTGTTATCCAGGCCTTGTTTTACGGAGCGCTTGGCATTATTATAGGCGCCTCTTTAATCCTTTTTGTGATTCGACCCTACTTTATCTCTAACCCACTCGATTTTCCAGTTGGCTGGGTTTCACTTAAGGTAACTTTTGATATTTTAAAAGTAAGTAATTTAAGTCTAATGGCAGCCGCTTTAATAGGAGGATTTTTTCCAGCCTATCGCGGTGCTAAGGAAAGTATACTTAAGTCAATTTGGGGTTAATCTTTTTAATTTATGATAATTAAAGTAAAAAATTTAAAGAAAACTTATCTTGGTAGAGTGCCCACACATGCCCTTGTAGATATTAATTTTGAAATAAAAAAAGGTGAATTTGTTGCTCTTATGGGAAGAAGTGGCTCAGGTAAATCAACTTTGTTGCATCAACTTGGTCTACTGGACTCACCTAGTTCAGGAGATGTTATTATAGATGGAAAAAGTTTAACCGGACTATCTGAAAGAGAAAAAGCAAGATTTCGTTTAGAGAAACTTGGCTATGTTTTTCAGTCCTATGCTCTTTTACCCGAATTAAGTGCCCTTGAGTCAGTCTATCTACCTTTGATGCTCTTGGGTTTTAGCAAAAAAGATTATGTCGCTAAGGCAAAAGATATATTATCTAAAGTTGGTCTAGCAGACAGATTAGACCACCTACCAAAGGAGCTGTCTGGTGGTGAACAGCAAAGAGTGGCTATTGCCAGAGCGCTTGTCAACGACCCTTTAATTCTATTTGCTGATGAGCCCACTGCTAATTTAGACACAGAATCATCTATGGCTATTTTAAAGCTATTTAGAGAGCTAAATAAAAAAATAGGACAAACAATTATTATGGTAACTCATGAGCCAGATGACAAGAAATATGTTGATAGAGTGATATATCTTAAAGACGGACTTATAGCTAAGTAAGCGAAGTAAAGCCTGGCTTTTTATTCCCTATATGCTATAATAATAAGCAGGTTTTAATAAACATTAAGCAATAAATTTATGAAAAAAAATCAATTTTTAAAAAATTCAGCTTTTGCTCTTCTAGGGCTATTTGTTCTAGTGGCAGTTTCAGCTTGTACTACTAATAATAACGATATGCCAAATGATTCCGCCAACGATTCTCAAGGCGAGATTGTTGATAATGGAGAAGATGTAGATCAAGATATAGTTAAGGTAGAGACCCCATTACTAAATAATAATTGGTTATGGACTGAAACTGTTAAAGATGATGAGACAGTAGAGCCAAAGCAAGAAGAAGCTTTTGTTATAATGTTCCATGAGGACATGAAGGTAAATGGTACTACTGACTGTAATAATTACTTTGGTGATTATCAAGCCAGTGAAGAAAATGAGCTATCTTTTGGCCCTCTTGCCACTACTTTGATGTACTGTGAAGATTCTCAGGAAGGTGATTTTGTAAAAGACTTAAGCGAAGTTGAGTCTTACAATGTATCAGAAGATGGAGAAACTTTAAGCTTAGGTTTAAAGGATGATGCTGGTACAATGAAGTTTGAAAAGACTGATTTAAATGGTGAGGAAGACAAGGCTTAAATAGTTTAGTTTAAGAATAAAATATAAAAAAGTAGACACAAGATTAGTGTCTACTTTTTTTTATTTACCTAGTTTTATTATAAAATTAATCCTTGGCCTCTATACTTATTATTTGATAATTTTTTTGTTTTTTGCCCCGCCCACTTTTTACAATGTCACCAATACTTTTTCCTAAAAGACTGCTACCCAGAGGAGAGAGGTGGGAAATTATGCCAGCGCTAGGGTCACTCTCACTGCCACCTAGTATTTTAAAGCTCTTGATACTTCCATCTTGATCATTTATTAGGCTAACTGTTTGACCTATATTTACGGTCCCAAGATCTAAGTTGGGCTCAATTATCTCCGCCTTATTTATCATGTCTTTGGTTTCATCTATTCTTCTATTTAAACCACGGAGGCTAGATTTAGCCAATTGATAGCCCGCGTTTTCTGAAAAATCACCCATTTCCGCTAAGCGTTTAACTTCCATAGCTAAAATTGGCCTTTTTTTAAGCATAAGGGAGAGCTTTTTTTCAAGTTCTTTGTATTTTTTAAGACTAATGTAGTAGTCTTTAGGCTCTTTTACAATCTTGTCTCGTTTTCGAGTGGGAACGCGCATGGCCTTTATTATTTATAAAGTTATTTTAGTTTAGTTTAGTTTTTATAGCAAGAAATAAGCTTAAAGTATAAAAGTGGTTTTAAAGCTTTTTGACCCTTGTTTTATATTCACTTTAGTAATATAATCAAGATATAAATAATAAGTAAAAAACTAAAAAATATGAGGGATTCAAATTCAGGAAGAGGGGGTTTTGGTAGAGATAATTCTAGGTTTAAAGGAAGAGGTGATAGCTTTCGCCCCAGAAGAGATGATAGGGAAGCAAGGCCTATGTTTAAAGCTACTTGTGCGCAATGTAGTAAGCCTTGTGAGGTTCCATTTCGCCCCAGCGGCAATAAACCTGTGCTTTGCAGTTATTGCTTTGAGGAGCAAAAAGGAGGTGGTGCTAGACCAGAGAGACGATCTGAGCGCCCAAACTACTCAAAAGATAACCAAGCGAGATCAAATGACAGTTCACAGGCTTTAAAAGACATTGCCTTGAAGTTAGATAAGATAATTACACTATTGAGTCCAGCAAAGACAGAGTTACCTATCAGTGACGATGGTGAGCTTAAGATAGAAAAACCAAGTAAGAAAAAAGAGCTAAAGGAGGAGAAAGTTAAGCCTAAGTCAGAAGAAAAGACAAAAGAAAAGAAAGTCTCTAAGCCAAAAGCTAAAAAAGTAGCACCAAAGAAAGAAGCAAAAAATAAAAAGAAGTAATTATTTTTTTCTAAGTATGTACTAAATAAAGTCGAGTAAGTAAGCTCGACTTTATTGTTTTGAAAAACAAAAACCCGCCAATTAGCGCTTCTTTGTTAAATTTAAAAATAGCTAAAACGCTTATTCCTGACTATCTTCTAAAGCCTGTATCATTACCCAAGGCTTGTTGTGCTTGGTGATAAGTAAAGATTCTTTAGTGTAGTGCACCTGGTCTATAACTTCTTGGAAGTTCTGTCTGACCTTGGTGGCTTGTTTTTTTTTAACTCCTTTAGATACTACTTTTGTTTTCATGGTGACTAAGAAATTAATTATTTTAATTGTATAAAGTCAGCTTAACAAATAAAAAGCTAAATGTAAAATAATATAATATTGTACATAATGCTATCTTTGACTTTTTCTCTATTATAAGCTATAGTAAATAGGTAGCTAATTAACTAATTATAAATATATGGAAAAAGATAATAAAACTTTAGACAAGATTAAAAAAAGTTTAAGTGAGATTGAAGATCACTTAAGTAATGACAGCAAAAAGGGAGAAGGTGTCAAAAATGTAGTGGAAAATATTGCTGAAAAGGGACATGATTTAATTGATAGAGCGGAAAAAGGAGCCAGCAGCCTAACCGATAAAGTAGTAGAAAAAACTGATAAGATAATAGAAAAGAAAGAATCTTGCTGTGAAGAGCACGCTGATGGTGGTAGTAAATCTGTAATTAAATATATATTAGCAGGATTTGTGGCGCTAATTGCAATTTTGAGCTTTAAGAAATCAAGAAAGAAAAATAAATAAAGCCATTTATTTAAATTCTTAAATTGAAATAAATGTCTAAG
>CAZUDJ010000027.1:0-6516 GCA_964618575.1 uncultured Gammaproteobacteria bacterium
CCTATTATAAGAAGTGGTCTCTTCAGGCGTGAAAAATTTAACATAAATCCTTGTTTAATATTACTAAATATTATATAATCTAGTATATAGTAAATATAAGGATAATTCAATTAGTTTTTTGATTTTTATATGAGTTTATTCTCCTTCGGCAAAGATAATCTTTTTTTAGGAATTGATATTGGCGACTCTTCACTTAAAATGGTTGAACTGAAAAAAAAGGGTGGTAAGATATACTTGTCTAACTACGCTTTTAGTGAAAATGTCAGTGAATTAAATTTTAACAAAATAGAAGATACCAATTATCTCGCCCAGGCAATTTCAAAAGTGATAAAAGATGCGGGCTTTCAGTCAAGGCGGGCCACTGTCTCGCTACCCACTTTCTCAGTCTTTTCCTCCATTATTTCTGTTTCCGTTCCTGATAAAAAAATGTTAGCTAAAGTAGTTACCGATGAAGCTCGTAAAGTTATCCCGCTACCTTTAGATGAAATGATTTTAGACTGGAAGATTATACCAGATGAAAAAGGAAAAATTAGAAGTAGTGGTAACATGCAAGTATTTTTAACCGGTTCACCTAAAAAGTTAGTTCAGAAATACATAGAAGTTTTTAAAAAAGCAAATCTAGTTTTATCTAGTTTAGAAACTGAAACATTCTCTCTGGTGAGATCTTTGGTGGGAGATGATAAAACGCCAATGATGATAGTTGAAATTGGAGCCAATAGTACAGACCTATCTATAGTCCGTGACAGTATTCCCGTTTTAAATCGCAGTCTTTCCGTTTGCGCAGCCACCATAACCAAGATGCTAGCCGAGGTATTGGGCATGAGCTTTAGTCAGGCAGAACAGTTTAAGTTAGATCTCAGTTTTTCTTTAAATGATGATGTCAAAGATGACAAACTTCCTAAGTTAGTGCTTGAAGCAATAGAGCCGATAGTAACAGAGATGAAGTACTTGCGTGATTTCTATCAATCACAAAATGAGGAACCACTGGAGAAGGTTATTTTATCAGGCGGCGGCGCTCTCCTCCTAAACCTATCAGATTACTTGTCAAAACGTTTAGATATAAAAGTGATAATAGGAGATCCTTGGACAAGAATTAATTATCCCCAAGAGATTAGACCAGTTTTAATGGAAAATGGGTCAAAGCTTGCCGTTGCCATTGGTCTGGCAATGCGAGAAATAGAATAAAATATGGATTTGTTTAAAAAACGAAAACAAAAGAAGCAAAGTGAGGGAAAGTCTTTGAAGAATCCAAAGATATTAGATCTTAATTTAATCAAAGAGGAAACCAGCTTAGAATTCAATTGGCGTAAAAATATTTTTAGCCTTATTTTTATTCTCGGAGTTGTTATTTTTATAGTTTTAGAAATATACCTAGGTCTTAGTTGGTGGCAAAAAGATGAAGAGGCAAGACTTGAGGGAGCTAAGGCGGAGATGAAAATTTTAAATCAAGAGGTTAGTAAAACAAGAGAAGAGGCTAAAGACGCTCTCGCTTATATTGAAAAAACTAAAATTATCTCACCCTTGCTTGAAAACCATATTTATTGGACTAGCTTTTTTTCTTGGTTAGAAAAAAACACCCTTAGCACTATAAGCTTTGAAGCCTTTGAGGCTAGTTTAAATGAAGAGTTTGCCTTATCTGGTGAAGCTGGTTCATATGCTGAAGTTTCTTGGCAAGTTAAGCAACTACAAGATTCAGACTACGTCAAGAGGGTTGAAATTCTTGATGCAAGCTTAGGTGAGGTCCCAGCTACACGAGAGGAGCTAGAGGCACTAGCTGAGGCAGGTGAGCCTATAATTAGCACTGAACCAGAAATTCCGGGCGTATCTTTTACTTTAAATTTAGAGATGAATCAAAATATTTTTAAAAAATAAATGACTGATAAAAAAATACAAGCTAAAAATGATTTAAACATTTTTCTAAATGAGTATTTTAGTTTAATCGTATTTGTTATCGCTATTTTTATTTTAGTGCTTTCTTATATTTTCTTAATTTCACCAAAATTGAGAATCACTAAGAATGCTATTTCCAATAACATTACTGCCCAGAGACAACTCTACGCTCAGCAAGAAAACAAGCTAAATGAACTAAAAATTATAAATAGTGTTTATGCTAAAATCTTGCCAGCTGATTTAGATAAGTTTAATAAAGTTTTGCCAAGTGAATACGTTAAAGAAACTTTATACGGTGAAATGGAAGAAATTGTTACCCGTGAAGGCTTCATTCTTTCCTCAGTTACAATAACCGGAGACGAGGAAGAGGCTAAGGGCACTAAGCGGGGAGCTACCGAAGATGAGGATAAGGTCGTTCTTGACCCTAGCATAGCCAAAACAAATTTTACCCTGGAGATAGAGTCGATAGATTATCGTGGCTTAAAAAAGATAATTAATAACCTGGAGGCAAGCTCGCGTTTATTTGATATTGAAACACTTAGCTTTTCTCAAGAAGATTTAAGTGCCTCACTTACTGTTACCACCTATTACTATCAAGAAAAGAGTCTAAAATAAAAATATGAATAATAAATTTTCAGCCATATTTTACACTTTAACGGGAATTATTTTTATAGCCGCCCTGGGTTTGTTATTTTTCCGACAAGCTTTTATCGACTACTATCGTGTTGAATCAGGAGTTACAGAAACAGAAATAATAGTCACAAAATTACCTCCCCAAGAAAAAATTATAAACACAGAGATTGTCAGTGGGGAAGTCTTAGCTTCTCTATCTTCTCAAGTGAAAGTCTTTTCTTTTGATGAGGTCTGTGGCGATAGTATTTATGCGCCAGCTACTTGTCGAGTCGGAAACGGCAATCCCTTTTTAAAAAAATAAGCCTTAAATACTTTTTTAATGCTAAATGATAAAGATAAAAAGCTTTTAAAGCTTCTGGAGGCCGAGGGTCTTATAAGTGCAGAAAAGCTAAGCACAATAGAACAAGAAGTAGCAGAAAAAGGCGTGAGCCTTAGTGTTTTTTTAGTAGATAATAAAATCACCAATGAGGAAAAAATAACTGAGCTTTATGCTCAGATTATTGGCTTGCCTTATGCTAGTTTACTTGAAAGTGATATACCCGATAATGTTTTAAAATTTTTACCAGAAGAGATAGCCCAAACCTATCGTATAATTTGTTTTTTCAAAGATGATAACTTAGTTAAGGTTGGTATGTTGGAACCAAACTTAAAAGCCATGGAGGCAGTTAATTTTTTAACAACTGAACAAAATTTAAAAGTTGAATATTACTTAATTTCTCCTAGTAGCTTTAAGAGGGCTTTTAAAAATTATCAAAAAATGGAAGAAGAGATCTCCAGTGCTCTTAAAATTAAAGCCAAAGAAGACGGCGATGATTTAATAGAGGTAGACACTTCTCGAGATGATTTAAGTTCTAATGAAATAAACAGCGCTCCGGTTTCCCGTATAGTAGCAGTTATTATTCGTCACGCTGTGGAAGCTAGGGCTTCTGATATACACGTTGAGCCTTATGCCAAAGAAAGCCGGGTCCGTTATCGTATAGATGGAATACTGCACACCTCGTTATCTTTACCTAAAAATATTCATGCTGCAGTTGTGGCGCGTATTAAAGTTTTAGCTAAGTTAAAGTTGGATGAAACTAGGGTTCCTCAAGATGGTCGTATACGTCTTATTGTAAACAATAGAGAAATTGACTTCCGTGTTTCCACTCTACCTCTTTCCAATCAAGAGAAAGTAGTAATGAGAATTTTAGACACTTCAGGCAGTGTGCGCACGCTAGAGGATTTAGGTTTCAATAATTTAGCGCTTGATCGTATGAAAGAGGGGCTAAAGAAAACTAGTGGCATGGTGCTTGTTACCGGTCCAACCGGAAGTGGTAAGACGACAACACTTTACTCCATGTTAAATATTTTAAATAAAGAAGGGGTAAATATCTCCACCCTAGAAGATCCGATAGAATATGAAATTAAAGGTATTAACCAATCACAGGTGAGACCGCGTATAGGTTTTAGCTTCGCCAATGGACTAAGATCGCTTTTGCGCCAAGATCCCGATATTATTATGGTGGGTGAAATTCGTGATGAGGAAACCGCCGAACTTTCCATCCACGCCTCTTTAACTGGTCACTTAGTTTTGTCCACGCTTCATACCAATGATGCCGTTGGCGCCGTTTTACGTTTACTAGACATGAGAGCTGAGAGATTTCTACTCGCCTCAACTTTAAAGACAGTCGTAGCACAAAGACTAGCGCGCCGTCTTTGTGTTCATTGTAAAAAAGAAATTAATTTAGCCGAGGATGCCAAGGAAGAAATTAGGGAAGAGATAGCCGCTATACCTTCTAAAACACTGCTAAATGAATTAAAAGATTTTACAACAGTAGAAGAAATGTTTAATCAGTATAAAATATATCAAGCGGTTGGTTGTGAGCGTTGTGAAAACACTGGCTACGCTGGACGTGTTTCTGTCGCAGAAGTAATAGATATAAATGAGGAACTGCAAGAAATAATAAATGCAGGTACTAAAATATTAAATGAAGATGCGGTGAGAGAAACGGAAGAGTTTATTTCTATTAAGCAAGATGGTATGATTAAGGTATTGCAAGGCTTAACTAATCTTGAAGAAATTTATCGTATAATAGAAAGCTAGTATGGCTATATTTAAATACATTGCTAACACTCCTGAGGGAAAGCGTAAAAGCGGTCAGCTTGTTGGTATAAATGAAGGTGATGTTTTGTCTCGCTTAGAGCAAAGTGATCTTGAACCTATAACAGTAGAAGATATCACTGATACTTCTGAGGGTAGATTGTTGCGTTTTATCGCTCCTATTAAAACTAAGGAGATGGTTATCTTTACCCGTCAGTTTTCAGTTATGATCTCCGCTAATGTAACTGTAGTTGAATCTTTAAAAATTTTAGTTGATCAAACAAAAAATATATCTTTGCAAAATATGATAGCGGAGATTGCTTTTGAAGTTGATAGTGGTTCGCTGCTTTCCGATGCTTTCGCTAAGCGTCCTAAAGTTTTTTCTAATTTCTTTGTAAATATTATTCGCTCCGGTGAGACCTCAGGAAAGTTAGACGAGGTGCTAGATTATCTAGCCGATGAAATGGAACAAAATCATGACATGGTAGCCAAGATTAAAGGAGCGATGATATATCCAGTTTTTATTGTTGTCGGTTTAATTGCGGTTGGTATTGTTTTGATGGTTTACGTTATCCCTAATTTAACAGAAATTTTAACTGAGTCAGGCGGTGAGCTACCTCTTACCACTCGCATGGTAGTTGCTACTTCTAATTTCTTTCAACAGTATCTTTGGTTAGTAGGACTCGTTACTTTAGCTATAGCTGGTATAATTTACTATGCTTCTAAGACTTCAGCGGGAAGAAGATTTATTGATTTAAGTAAACTGCGCCTACCTATATTTGGTCCCCTTTTTAAATACATTTATTTAATGCGCTTTACTAGGTCTCTGTCTACTTTAATTAAAGGTGGTGTTACCATTACCGATAGTTTAGCTATTACCGCTGATGTGGTTGGTAATGTGATTTATAAAGAGATAATAGAAAATACCTTAGAGTCTATTAACGATGGTAACCCCATCTACTACGAGATGAGTAAGAGCAAAGATATTCCTAAAATGGTTTCACAGATGATATCGGTTGGTGAGAGAACGGGTAAGCTAGATGTAGTACTTGATAAGGTTACCGAGTTCTATGGCCGTGAGTCAGAGAATATGTTAAATAATCTTAGTAAGTTAATGGAACCTATAATCATGGTTATTATGGGTATAGGGGTAGGCATTATGGTAGCCGCTGTTATTATGCCTATGTATAATATGGCGAGCCAATTTTAGCAATTAGCTAGATATAGGCCTTGCCTATTGTAGTCTATTTAGTTATTTGCTATAATTTCAATATAAGAAAATAATTTATTTATAAATCTTGATCGTTATTTTAGAACCGGTATTAAAATAAGGATCAAACATTAAGAAGGTAATATGAAAAACAATAAATCAGGTTTTACCTTAATTGAATTGTTAGTAGTTATCGCCATTATTGGCTTGCTATCTACTCTTTCAATTTTGGCCTTAAACCAAGCAAGAGCAAAAGCAAGAGATGCTAAACGTATCTCTGATGTAAGACAAATGCAAACTGCATTGGAGCTTTATTATAATGATACTGGCACTTATCCTGCAACTGGACTCAAGGCAGGTGATCAAATTAAATCAGGTGAAAATGTGTACTTAGCTGCAGTTCCTACTCCACCCCAAGTTAAGGATGGTACAAACTGTAGTCTGGCAAATTATTATACTTACACCTTGAATACAGTAACGGGAGGAACATCTCATTATGAGATTCAATATTGTTTAGGTGGAACAGTTAATGATGTCCCTGGAAACACTCCTCTGATTGCGACACCAGCAGGTATAGCGGCCACTTCTACTCCATTTACTCCATAAGTTCAATCTAATAATATAAAGCCATGAAAGAAGCCATTCATTTGGCTTCTTTTATTTTTCTAATCTTAAATGCTATAATATAGCTATAATATTTGGG
>CAZUDJ010000028.1:0-2818 GCA_964618575.1 uncultured Gammaproteobacteria bacterium
CTTAGACAAACACCTAGCTTACTTAAAAGAAGCAGAGGCAAGAGACCATCGTAAGTTAGGTAAAGAATTGGATTTATTTTGTTTCTCTGATTTAGTTGGCCCTGGCCTTCCTCTATTTACTCCCAAGGGAATGGTAATAATAGATGAGCTAAGATATCACATAGAAGCAGTTTGCCGTCGCTATGGCTTTCAAAAAGTAATGACCCCTCATCTAGCTAAAATTGATTTATTTGAGATTTCTGGACATGCTCATAAATTTAGTGATGAACTCTTCCACGTTAACTCAGAAAAAGGCCATGAGTTTGTAATGAAGCCGGTACAGTGCCCTCACCAAACTCAAATCTATGCTTCAAGAACTCGCTCCTATCGCGACCTGCCGATTAAATATATGGAATCGGAAAAACAATATAGAGCTGAAAAAAGTGGTGAGGTGGGAGGACTATCTCGCGTCTATGCAATTACTATAGAAGATGGTCACACTTTCTGTCGCCCTGATCAAGTAAAACAAGAGATAAAAGATTTGGTAAATATTATTAAAGACTTCTACAGCGCCCTTGGTCTCTGGGGACAGCACTGGGTTTCTCTTTCCTTGCGTGACTATGATCACCCTGAAAAATATATTGGTGAGCCAGCTGACTGGGATATTTGTGAACAAATGTTGGCTGAAGTCTCAGATGAAATGGGTCTTAATGCTAAACGTCAAGAAGGAGAGGCTGCCTTATATGGCCCTAAGCTAGACTTTATGTTCCGTGATTCATTGGGCAAAGAAATACAAATCCCAACTGTACAAGTTGACTTTGCTACTCCGAAGAAATTTAAATTAGTCTACACTGATAAAGATGGTAGTGAAAAAAATCCAATTATGGTCCACCGGGCTATTTTAGGATCTTATGAAAGATTTCTCGCTTTAATTATTGAACACTTTGCTGGCGCCTTCCCTCTTTGGCTTTCACCAGTACAAGTTAAGTTAATTTCAGTAAGCGAAGCTCATGCTCCTGCTTGTGAAAAATTAGCTAGCGAACTAAGGGCGGAAGATATTAGAGTAGAGCTTGATACCAGCAATGAAACAGTGGGTAATAAAATAAGAAAAGCGGTTGCAGAAAAAACACCTCATATGCTAGTTATAGGCGACAATGAGGCTAAGTCGGATAATCTTAGTGTAAGAGACAGGGGACAAAATGATTCCAGGACTATCTCCAAAGCTGACTTTATCTCTGAGCTTAAAGATAAAATTAAAAACAAAAGTCTCTAAGAAAGCCATTCTTTTAATGCTTTAAATATATAAAAACTGCTTTTTAAAAAGCAGTTTTTTATTATCAAAAAAATCAATATCAAATTTAAACAAGCTAAGCTAATAAACTATCTCTTACTAACTTTACTCATTGTCACTCCCACTGAGCCTGAGTCTAATTCTTCCCACCAGCTCATCAGCGGAAATACTAGAATGGTAGTCAACATCGAGGTCATCGGCAACTAGTCTTAACTCTTCGAAACTCTCTGGTGTTTTTGCACTAGCAAGAGATTGGAGATAGTTATAGTCTGGCTCACCATTTTGATTAAGCCAAGCCTTAAGACCACTGGAGTCCTCTTCTTGCTTAGGGAAATAATCACCACTATTGTAATTATCTATATTTTTCATATATTTATTAATTAGATATATATAATATCACAAATGTACAATACTTACAATATAGAATTATTACTATTTAAAAAATTAATAAGAAAAAAAGCTGAGTAAACTCAGCTTTATTTTTTATTTAATTGCTTCTTTCATAACTTGATAGACATCAGCAAAGCTTATGTTATGACTCTTGCCATAGGACAGAGCAAAGGCCAAGGCAGCCTGGGAAATAACCATGGGTAAACCATCTATGGTTTTAAGTCCCTGTCGCTTAGCTTCAGAAATCAGAGGCGTATCCTCTTCTCTTAAAACTACATCTGCTATAACTACATCTTTTTGAATTAGCGATAGCAAGCGTCGGCCTTCTTTTAAATTTTCTTCTAAACCAGAGGCAGTTTCACTTATTGCCAAGTAATTTGCAAAAGAGCCTGCAGCTCCCTTAGTGCTAGAATTAATCAAAAGAACTATGTCCTTTAAAAATTGTTCTACCTCACCCTCTGAAATTGCCTTAGCTAAATCCGCCTCATAAAATTTGTTAATTGCACTAGCCAGAGCTTGCGCCTTGCTTAAGGTGCGATTGGCAATAGTTAATTTAGCGCCTTTTTTAGCTAGAGCAAAAGCAATTGCATTAGCAGTTCCCCCTGAACCTAGTAACAAGATTTTCTTGTTCTCTAGGTTTTCTAAGCTTGGAAAATTAAAAGCTAGTCCAGAAGCAAAACCTTCACCATCCGTATTATAGCCTACTAATTTTGCCTCTTCATTTTTTAAGACAAAGTTAGCGGCGCCCACATTAGCAGCACTGTCATCGAGTAAGTCTAAGATATTTATAGACTCATCTTTAAAGCCTACTCCCAAACCGCCTAATTTAAAACGAGCATCGTCTTTATAGGTTTCAAAAGTAAGGTGTAAGTCAGCTTGATTTATTTCGTCATCTGCCGGAACTAAAACCATGCTCTTTGCTTTAATTTTAAAGTGTGAAAAAGCATAATTCCAAAGCTGTGGTGTTCTAGCTGGATAGTCATGAGAAATTAAAGTAAGCATAAGGTCAGGAGCTTGCATATCTAAAGCATTATCTTTAGCTAATTTAGCTCTTTGCCACATTCCACTTTGCAATAAATTCTCAAGGCGCTTAGGGTCTGTCTCAAGACGAGGCTCCTTATCATACTCTACTTGAATAACTGTTACATAAGAATCTGG
>CAZUDJ010000028.1:2918-6148 GCA_964618575.1 uncultured Gammaproteobacteria bacterium
TTATTTTTAAGGTTCATATACATATTATCTTCATATTTAATAGTGTTCTTAATTATATGAGACATAAAAGGTATTGTCAATTCATAAAAACGCATATACCCCCCCAATTCCTTTGTTATCATTAGCTTTAAATTGTGGTAAAATTTAAGTGTAGAGTGATTATCATGTCTTTATATTCTTTAAATTATAAATTTTACTCTATCTTTTAGCCTCTAAGCTATGTTAATAAAAAAAATTATAAGTAAGAAATTTGTTTTAATTTTATTTCTATTGCTTTTCTCTTCCTCAATAGCTTTAAGTTATAAGCCCGCCAAGGCACTAACGGATGAGTGGAGAATAAAAGACTTTAAAACTACTATTGAAATATTTGATGATGACAGTGCTCTTATAACAGAAAATATTGTCGCTGATGTGGGAAACGCTAAAGGTAAGCATGGTATTTTTAGAATTGTACCGACAAGAGCCAATACTCCTGAGGGCTATATTTACTCGCCCGTAGAGCTAGTATCTATAAGTGACTTTTCTGGCAATACTTATAAATACCAAGAAATAGACAACTCGGGGACGGTCACCTGGAAAATAGGTGACCCCAATATTACTGTCAGTGGTGAAAATAAATATCGGATAGTATACAGAGTAGATAATATTATTCGCGATCAAGATGAGTTTGATGAATTTTATTTTAACTTACCCGGAAATCACTGGGACATGGAAATAGATAAGTTTAAAGCTGAGATCATATTGCCAGAAAATATAAAACAATCTGATGTGGCTCTACACTTATACAGTGGACAGACTGGAGACAAGGCCAATAACATTGCCACTTACAGATGGTTGGATAATAATCGCTTAGAGATAAGCTCAAATTATAAATTTGCAATTGGTGATAGTGTTACTATTTCTCTTAGCTTCCCTAGGGGAATTATAGAGCATCAGATTATAGATAGCTCTAGTTTTGAAGCTGCTAACTCACAAAAAAGCTCTATACCCTGGTATATGCTTTTTAATGTTTTTATTATCACTCCGATAACCATTTTGTTTCTATTTAATTTAAAGCGTAAAAAACAAAAACAAAACCCTTATTACAAGCGTACTGTTATTGCTGAATACGGAGCACCTGACAATCTTAGCCCAATAATGTTAGCTTATATAAACAAGGGTAAAGTAGACAAGCAAGACTTTACTGCCACCATAGTACGCATGGCTGTCTTAGGGCTTATAAGCATAGATGAAAAAGATAATAAAACTTTGTTCTTTAAAAACAAGGACTTAAGTTTTATCAAAAGTAAAGATCAGAAAAACTATCAGCAATTAGATAAAATTGAGAAGTATATTTTTGATCATATCTTTGAAAAAGAAGATTTAGTTAACTCAAAAAAACTAGGCAGTATTTTACAAAAAGAATATCATAAAATAAATGAGCTTCTAAAAAAACATACTAAACATGAGGGCTATCTTTTAGAAAAATCTAGCTTTGCCACTAAGGGCTATATAATAGCTAGCTTCATCGCTCTTCTTAGTGTTTCCATTCTTTCTTTTGTAGCCCTTATTCTATTTCTTCTCCTCGATCGTCATTTAAGTGAGAAAGGAGAGAAGGTTTCTTGGCAAACAAAAGGTCTTAAATTATTTCTCAGTGTAGCGGAGAAAGATAGACACGCCTTCTATGAAAAAGAAAACATATTTACTAAACTTCTTCCCTATTCCATATCTTTAGGTGTGGTAAAGGAATGGACTAAAAAAATGGCAGATATCTATGGCGAGGAATATGTCCAAAACAGCCTCTATTGGTATAGTGGTGCTAGCGGACTTAGCGCTTTAAGTTGTATAGACAGTGTAACAAGCAATATTAATAGCATTAGCAGTAATATTAGTAGTTCCAGTGGTACTAGCTCGGGAAGTGTCGGTGGTGGCTTCTCTGGAGGTGGTAGTGGTGGAGGAGGAGGTGGCGGATGGTAAGTGAAAATGCTATAATATAACTATAATCTTTATCCTATTAAACAAAGAAAAGTTTAATAAAATTGACAATAATAATAAAAAATGTTAATGTAAGAGTACAATTTTTAGATGTTTCACCTTTAGAACTCTAGCTATGGAAAAAATCATAGCCAATAAATTATGTGTAAAACAGGTATTTCTGTAAAGTATGGCGCTGGCTCGGGTCGCCTAGAAGATATCCGGCTATCTGAAAAAGGAATCTTGGTGGGAACTTTCACCCCCAATGCTTCAAACTATGGAAGTAAAATCAAGGTTGCAGAAGTTGAGCCGACCAATAGAAAGTCGGCTAAAAAATTAGAGTCAGAAGTAGCGAGGCTAAGCTCTAAGAAAAAAAATTCCTCGCCTGGAAAAAAAGGAAGCCTCAAGTAAGAGGTAAAAAAAAATTACAAAACGAGCCCATAAATGAGCTCGTTTTTTTCTTGTCTAATAATTCTTTATCTCTATTTAAGGAAATCTAGCAATTCATTAACATTTTTTAGGCGATAGAGTTTTAACTTAGTATTTTTTACCTTAACATCAGGAATAATAGCATTCTTAAAACCTAAGCGCACTGCTTCTTTAAGCCTTTCCTCTAGTCTAAAGACATTCCTCACCTCCCCACCTAAGCCCAACTCCCCTAAAACCAAGGTGTCCCGTGAAAGAGATTTGTTAAGGTAGGAAGAAAATATTGCCCCCACTGCTGCCATATCAAGAGCTGGATCAGATATTCTAAGCCCACCAGCCACATTTAATATAATATCTTGGTTGAGTAAGTTGACTTTAGTTCGCTTAGAAATAACAGCACTTAAAACCTGCAATCTATTTAAGTCAAAGCCACTAGCTTTTCTTTGCGGATAGCCAAAAACAGTTTTAGAAACCAAGGCTTGTAAATCTACCATAAATGGTCTTGTTCCCTCAAGTACGCAACCTAGTATGGAACCAGAGATGGCACTTACATTATCGAGCATAAATACTGCCCCTGGATTTTTTACTTCGCGAAATCCAGCCCCTGTCATCTCTAGCACTCCCAACTCATTTACCGAACCAAAGCGATTTTTAGTAGAGCGAAGCAGTGAATAATTATTAGTACTTTCTGACTCAAGAAGCAAGACCGTATCAACAATATGCTCTAGAGACTTAGGCCCCGCCACTTGACCATCTTTGGTAATGTGTCCGATTAAAATAACGGCAATATCGTTTTCTTTTGCTAATTCTAAAAACTGGGCAGTAGCTGCTCTAATTTGACTAATACCACC
>CAZUDJ010000029.1:0-5994 GCA_964618575.1 uncultured Gammaproteobacteria bacterium
ATGCTTATTTTTTAAGTCTCTACAGTATAGAACGGACTTATTTGAAAAAAGTAACAAATCATTATTATATTTAAAAAATGATCTAGTAATTTTATAAGACTAATTACTTAAAAGATATGTAAGCGAGCATGGTTTGTAGCTCTTGAGGCTTATCACGTCTATAGGAGAAATACTTATTTTCTAAACAATGTGTGCACTCTGAGCTTATATGGATGTTGCTTTCTAAAATATTTAAGTCTAAGGCTTGCCCCTTTACCACTCCGGCTAAATCTATATACTTTCCCCCGGCGCTATTTAAAATATATGCACCTTGAAATTGACTAGCGACATCATCTTTAACTTCAAAATGACAAGACTTAATGTGGGGTCCTAGATATATTTCTATATCACTTACATTGGAATCATACTGATCTATGAAAGTATTTATCACCTCTTTGGCTATATTTGAAACTATTCCCCGCCAGCCTGCATGAGCAATAGCTATTACCGATTTATTTTTATCAAAGAAATATATAGGCAAGCAATCAGCTACCGTTAAGCTCAGTAAGTGTTTAGGGTTATTGCTTATAAGAGCGTCACACTTTGAAATAACACTACTTTCAGACACATCGTCTACTATCACCACTCTATTTCTATGAACCAAGTCAGCTGAAATTATAATCCTTTTGTCTAGTCCTAGTTTTTTAAAAAACAAAAGGCGACTACTAAAATCAGACTTCATAGAGCCGTCTTTTTTCTGCGAAATTCCTACATTTATATTTTTGCTATCTATGTATTTCATTTTTTCTAATATCTTTAAATTTTAAACCATCGTCTGTAATTATTTTTTATTACTTTTAATCTATAGTTAAGTATTGTTGCTATGTTTGATTTGTTTATAAGGTAATATAATTTATGCTTCTTTATATTCAAAGTTTACACTAAATTATCTGATCTTATTGAAAGTGATATTTATAAGCCACTATTTAAATAAGTAATTCTTAATTGCAAGACTGTAGCAAAAGAAACCCAAAGCAAATAAGGAATGTTTATATAAACCACCCAAGCGAGCTCAGGGGCTAGAGTCAAGATAGCATAAAATGACCAAATGATAGTTCCTAAAACGAGCACTATATCTATGACTGCTAAAAGATTATTTTGTAGTTTAAATTGCAAGGGTGTAAAAGAAAAATTGAATATAAGATTTAAAATAAAAGGTAAAACCAGTAAGTAGCTGAGTCCAGAAATAAATGCTTGGTAAAATACGGCCCCGAAAGAAAAGGCTATAATTATATAAAGCACAGCCCAGACCGGACCAAAAAGCTTAGCCGGTGGCGCCCAACTAGGTTTGTTTAATTTTAAATACCAATTCTTTTGACTCATATAAGTGAATTAAATATCTAAAGTATTACTTAAATAATAGCAATAAAGGCTACCCCAGTCTAATTAAAAAAGGAAGTCATTTTTTGACTTCCTTATAATTTTTTTTACATTTTGTAACTACTTGAGCAATTTTATTTGCTCTACAATACTCTTAGTGTGACTTTCTATAAAGCCAGCGCATTGGTAATCATTAATTAAGTACCAGTTTGAAATAGGGTACTTTGGGTTTTTAGAAGCATCGGGTCGCAAGCTTTTTTCAAGCTTAGCTTTGTTTGCTAACCAATAAGAGGCTGGCTTAGTTGTAAGTCCAAATATATTCCCTAAAAACACTTTATCAGCTGTAACCTCTTCGCCTTTACTTGTGCGATTTATTCCGTGGGGGTCTCTACCGGCATTTTCAAAGTGAGCTTGTAAGTTTATAAGTGCTTCTAGTTTTTTATTGTACTTACCATTCCAATTACATCTGTTTAGATCTTCAATTTCTTGATTTAAACCATCCTTATCACAGATAGGAGAAAGGACTCTAAAAAGCTCAACTATAGCCTCTACTTTATTATCCATCTTATCTATAATACCAATCTTTTTATCCAAGTTTCCAATTTTTGACTCTACTCTTTTTAGAGTTTTTTTAGGACTGATAAATAGGCCACTAAGAAAATTTACTTTTTTCATGATTAATTTTTTTATAAAAGTTTATATTTTGGATTAATTACTAAATTGACCTAAATTCAGATAAACTTAGTAATTAATCCAAGCAACTTTATTTCTTAAAGTTCGATTCAAACATAAATATTATATCACAGAAGCTTTAATTTGTCAAGATAAAGGAAATGCATACTTAATGCTTATAGCCTATAAATTCATATTTACTGGTTTAGAAATATATTCTAGCGTGCTATAGTTTATAGACAATATAAAGTCTTTAAAATAGAAGCTAAGATTATGAAAAACAAAGAATTAAAAATTGGCCTAGCCTTAGGCTCAGGTGGTTTTCGTGGACTCGCCCATATTGGTGTTTTAAAAGTTCTCGAAGAAAATGACATAAAAATAAGTTACCTAAGCGGAACTAGCATAGGCGGACTTATCGCTGCTCACTACGCTGCTTTTGCCGATGCTAAGGAGCTAGAAAAAGAAATTAGCTCTTGGCCCATAGATAACTTGTATAAATTTATCGATCTAAGTTGGTCTGGCGGAGTGGTGGCGGGAAATAAATTTAACACTTTTTTAAACAAAAAATTTGCCAAGCTGAAGTTTTCTAACACTAAGATACCTTTAAAAATTATGACAACTAATTTAATAGATGGCCAAGCTAGTGTTATAGCATCTGGCAAGTTAAGTGATGCCATAAGGGCAACAGTATCTATCCCTTTACTATTTCGTCCCTACAAACATGAAAAAGCACTTTTAGTCGATGGTGGCTTAAGTTCCCCTATACCTATTCATCTGATAAAAGACATGGGGGCAGATATTGCTATTGGCGTAAACCTTTATCACGAAAATGAATTTGCCACTCACAAATTTACTATGACTAAAATTGCCTTAAGAAGCACCAGAATAGTCTTGCATAACTTAGCTATGCATGACATCGCTCAGGCTGATATTGCAATTTCTCCTGACACATCTTCAATTATAACTACCAATAGCTTGAGGCAATATAGTCTCGCGGAGCTAAAAAAAATAATTAAAATTGGAGAAGATAGTGCTAGAAAAGAGATGCCTAAGATAAAAGCCTTCCTATCTAAAGCGGCCAAAGCTTAGAGTAAAGCTTTTAGACAAATAAAAAAAAGGAGGTCTATTTTAGGTCTCCTTTTTAGTCTTTTGACTACTTTTAAGATTCTTCTTTGTTGAAATTTTCTTGAATTTCACCAATTAACAAGTCTATCCAGTCTATCACATCAACTATCATCACCCGCGCTAATATATCATTGACAAGATACCACTCTGAACATGGTTTTATTCCATTGACAGCATGTTCCTTGAAATGATTTTTTAGCTTTGTCTCATTTTCTAGTATGTAGGATACAGGCACTAAATCTGCTTCTTTAGCCCCTCCACAATAGAAGTTAATATTATAGGCACAAATTGTTTCTCCCGGTTCAGACAAATTATGTCTTTTATCCAGAGCTCTTATGTACCTATTGAAGCCATAGAGCCCCCTTAGGATAGCGATTAAGGACTCATTATTTCTTTTCCTTAAAGCTAAAATAGCTTTATCCAGTGTTCTTCCGTCTTGGAATCTATACAAAATTTGTATGAGCTCGACAAAAGCCTCCACCTGATTGGTTTTTAATCTTAGAGGCTCCACTTGTTCTTTTAAGGCAGTGAGCTTTGTAGCTAATTTTACTAAATCATTGTTAAGTTCCGATGTTTTTGGTTTTAAGAAAGCAAACATTCTTCTCATTGCAAAATTTTTTTAAAGTTAATAATTCGGATAATTACTAAAAGTTCCTATTTACAGATAGAAGCTTTTAATAATTATCCAAATAAACTTATTTTTTAAAGTTCTAAAATCACTAAAAATAATATCACGTTTATTGTCTAATGTCAAGGATCAATATTTATTAGCTATGTCTAATATTTAACAAAAAACAGCCATAAACTGACTGTTTAAAATAAAGACAGGACTTTATAGCGAAATAGCTATCCAAAGGCAGTCCTGAAGGTCTGTGAGCATATGAAATAGGAGGCCGATAGCAATTACTCTGGTATAGAAATTAGGAATAAGTAGTAATAAGAAATAGAAAGCTATGGCATAATAAGAATGAAGAGGATGGAAACCTATACTACAGCGACTAGGGTCAAATATTGGATTAGCCCATAAATGGTCAAGGTCAACTAGCATAGTACTTATCATAATTAAGCAAGCAGACTTCCAACGCTTCCGAAAAAAAACCCAGGCGATAATACCGGGAACAAGTAAATGCAAGCTATAGTGAACTATTTCTCTTAAATAAAACATAGGCAAGTACTTTTATAAATATTATTAGGATTTTAGAAGACCATTTTACTTTAAATGACCGATGTACGAGCACTATAGAAGAATTTTGGGCATTTGTACAGCCCTAATATTAAATAATGAGCTAAAAATAGCCAATTATTTGCTATAAAAGTTATTGTTTTTTAAAAAACAACTAGATTTTTAGGCCCAAAATTGTCATAACGAATAGACATACTAATTATTAATCTATAATAATATGAAAAATATAAATCTAAAGTTAATTGGTACAAATAATGAAGTCGGCAATATAAAAACATTTAGCTTTGAGACTGCTGGCTTAAGCTGGCTGCCCGGCCAATACCAAGCCTATCACCTGCCCCAGGCAGGCGACGAAAAAAAGGATAAGACCCATTACTTCACAATCTCCTCTGCCCCCAGTGAAAACAGAATAGACCTCAGCACCAGGATGACAGGGAGTAAATTTAAAAACGCCCTAAATAATCTAAAAATTGGAGACTCTATTGAAACCTCAAATTTAGGCGGTGAGTTTCTCTGGGAAGATAATAAAGAGGGACCAATTATTTTAGTAGCAGCTGGCATCGGTGTCACTCCCTACAGGAGCATGCTTATAGAGCGCTTAATGAATAATAAAAAGATAGACGCCAAGCTAATTTACTTTAATCGAAATGATGAAATTGCCTTTCTAGATAGTTTTAAAAAGATTGCGGACACTCATCCCGAATTTAAACTCATGCCCATAGTTGGCGAGCGTGTTAGTGCCGAAAGCATCCTTAAATTAGCACCAGAATCTAAAAAAGGTATTGTCTATATTTCCGGCCCCGAATTAATGGTTGACAAAATCGGTAGTGAGCTTAAAGAAATGGATATCAAGGTAAAGTTAGACTGGTTCCCTGGCTACACTGACGATGATTTCTAATAATAAGTAAAGAATAATCCCAATGAAACAATACAAGGTGAAAAGAATCTATGAGGACCCGCTCGAGAGTGATGGTTTTAGAATTTTAGTAGATCATCTTTGGCCTCGAGGGGTAAAGAAAAGTGAAGCTAAAATAGATTATTGGGCCAAGGAGCTTAGCCCCGAGCTTAAACTCATTGCTTGGTTTCATGAAGATAGAACTAAAAGATATAAAGTATTTACCGATAAATATCAAAAGTACCTAGACACAAAGGACTTAGGTCTTAATGAAATTATAAAAAATCACAAAACCATTAGCTTAATCACTGCGGTAAAAGATATAGAGCATTCTCATATACCTACCTTATTAAAGTTTTTAAATAAACACTCTTAAGAGCGAGAGATTTAACAACTAAAAACAGAGCTATCTCTAAGCTCTGTTTTTTTATATGTCTTATTTATTATTTTTGTCTAAATCTATCATCTCTAATTTCTCTAATCGAGAAAGCTTTTTGATACGATACTCTTCTTTAGAAGCTAAAGAGCGACTATTAAATTGTTTAGTGTAGACTAATTTAAATGGTCCTCTCCCGCGTGTATATCGGGCGCCGAGTACAGTCTGACTATGCTCACTTATTCGTCTTTTCAGATCAGTGCTTATTCCCGTATAGAGTGTGCCGTCCTTGCACTGAATAATATAGAGGATATATTGAGTCATATAAATTGTATTGATACTCGCTCTATAAAGTAGACTCTTTGCGCTAAGACAATGTGGCGG
>CAZUDJ010000030.1:0-5893 GCA_964618575.1 uncultured Gammaproteobacteria bacterium
AAGTTAAATATGATATCAGTAATAATACCTTTATATAATGGTGAAAAGAACATAGTTAAAACTTTAAAAAGCATAGCTAAACAAAGCTATCAAGCCTAGGAAGTTATAATTGTAAACGATGGCTCTAGTGATGATTCAGAAAGAGTGGTGGCGCAATACTTAAAAAGTATAGATAATAATATTTCCTATTATTTTTATAACCAAAAGAATGCAGGAGCCCCCAATGCACGTAATAATGGTTTTAAAAAATCTAAGGGTGAATTTGTATTATTTTGTGATGCTGATGCAGTTTTAGAGCCTCATGCCCTTCAAGTTATGCTAAAAACACTAGAGGACAATCCGGGGGTAAGCTATGCGTATTCTTCTTTTAACTGGGGCAGGAAATTATTTAAATTAAATGAATTTGATGCTGAGAAGTTAAAAAAAATGCCTTATATTCATACATTATCCTTGATTCGAAGAATAGATTTTCCTGCTTCTGGCTGGGATGAGAGTCTGAAAAAATTTCAGGACTGGGATCTGTGGTTAAATATGTTAAGTGAAGACAAGATAGGTATTTGGATTCCCGAGGTCTTGTTTAAAGTTGAGACCGGCGGAACTATGAGCTCCTGGTTACCATCCTTTGCTTATAAGTTGTTCCCATTTTTACCAGCTGTTAAAAAATATAATAAAGCCATGAAGATAATTAAAGATAAATATGACCTTGCTTAAGGAAAGAATCGGAAGATACAATTTTAAAAAAAAGTTACCTTATACTATTTTATTTTTAATAGTTTTCATTGTTTTAAGTTTTTTTTATGTTAGACATTTGGAAAATAAAAGCATAGGAGAGCTTTCAAGCTACAATAGAGTGTTGTGGCAAGTGGGTAGCAAAACTATAGATTTAGAGATTGCCAACACCCCTACACAAAGATACTTAGGCTTATCTGGACGTAGTGATATCTGTCTTGATTGCGGAATGCTTTTTAGTTTTCCGAAAAAAGAAAAACAAAGCTTTGTAATGCGTAATATGAATTTTCCGCTGGACATCATCTTTATAGCCGAGGGAAAAATTGTAAAAATTTATCACGATCTTAGACCTGAAGGGCCTAATCCGCAAAATATATATGACAGTGAGGTGCCAGTGGATTATGTAATAGAGCTTCGTGGTTTGCGAGCTAAAACTTTAAACATAG
Source organism: uncultured Gammaproteobacteria bacterium (assembly GCA_964618575.1). Taxonomy (GTDB): domain Bacteria; phylum Patescibacteriota; class Patescibacteriia; order Patescibacteriales; family UBA12465; genus UBA12465. The sequence goes on from CAZUDJ010000030.1 coordinate 1,176, forward strand.
AAGAGGGGGATGTAATTAAGCTACCAGAGCTTACCTCTTACTAATAATATAAAACTTATTATCATGCTAGCTAAGAAATATAAATTTAAAAATATAGGCATACTACTGACGGCTTTTTTAGGGATAGAGTTATTGTCTTTTCTAGCCCTTTCTTTTCCTGGCTTATTGCAAGCTAACTTTTTTCTTATCCTGGGCTTGTTTTTATTTTTATCTATCTATAGCTTTAAAAGTGCCCTCCTTATTCTTTTACTGGAGCTTATCATTGGTTCCAAGGGTTATCTTTTTTATTTGCCCTTAAATAGCGAAAAATTACTTTCCCTGCGCATTGCAATTTGGGCAATATTTATGCTTGTTTTTGTGATTAAATTTGCAAAACAGCTACTAAGGGACAAAAAAAACTCTTCTTATTGGCAAAATATTTTAAACTTTACATTTTTAAAGCCATATCTTTTCTTAGCAGGCGCCTTAGCACTAGGTCTAGTCTCAGCTTTAATTTATGGCAATGACCTTTCTGCTATTTTCTTTGATTTTAATAACTGGCTATACTTCCTTACTCTTTTCCCTCTAATTGCCATAGCCCCAAAAAGAAAAGAATTAGTCCAAGTTCTATTTGCCGGCGCTGTTTGGATTAGTCTAAAAACTTTAATTCTTTTAGCTATATTTTCTCACAACACCTTTACTTTTCCCGTTTATAGCTGGTTGCGTAAGACCTTGGTGGGGGAGATGACTGTTCTTTCTGCTTCTTGGAATCGTATCTTTATTCAATCGCAAAGTTTTGTTGTTATCACTTACTTATTTCTTCTGGCAAAAAGCCATGAGCTCAGCTTTTCTCTTAAAAGACCAAAAATAAAAACTATTTTACTTATTTTAATTGGTGGTTTGTTTTTCTCTACCATAGTACTTAGTCTATCTCGCTCATTTTGGTTGGCTTTACTTAGCTCTAGTTTTATATTGTTATTAGTGTTGTTTATAAAGAAAAAAAGAAAGCTTATTTGGCGACCACTACTTTTTATTATCCTTAGTTCTTTTGTAGGAGTGTCCCTTATTTTAGCAGTCCTTCCGAAGGGTTCTTCAGGCGCCTTAGATGCTCAGATAAGTGAGAGAATAAGCGGTGATAGTGAAGAGGCGGCTTTAGCTAGTCGCTGGTCACTCCTGCCTCCTTTGATCGACGCTATTTTAGTAAATCCTATTTCTGGTCAGGGCTTTGGTGCTATGGTAAGCTACAAGTCACAAGATCCTAGGGTTTTAGAGAATAACCCAGATGGAGTCTATACTACCTACGCTTTTGAATGGGGTTATTTAGATATTTGGCTTAAGTTGGGTTTAATTGGTCTCCTAACTTATCTCTATCTACTTTGGTCTCTTATAAAAAAAACTTATCAAAGAGCTGTTGCAACTAAGGATTACCTATATTATGGGCTACTTTCAGCAATACTTTTTTTAGCCATAACTCATTTCTTTACTCCCTATCTAAATCATCCCTTGGGAATAGGTTTTATTATTGTAAGCTCTTGTCTTATTGCTAAAAATAAAGTATATTAAAGCATAATAAATGTTAAAAAAGATAAAAAAAATTTATGAATGAACAAATCATCTCTCAAGAGGGGTACAATAAGATAAAAAAAGAGTTAGACTTCTTATCTAGCACTAAGAGGCGTGAGATAGCTGATAGAATAGAGCGCGCTAAAGAGTTAGGTGATTTAAGCGAAAACGCAGAGTATAGTGAGGCAAAAGATGCCCAAGCTTTAAATGAAGGAAGAATTATTGAGCTAGCTAATATTTTAAAAAATGTCACCATTTTTGAGCATGATGGTTCAAAGGACGAGGTTTTAATGGGATCTCAGGTTACCGTTAAAACAGAGAAAGGCGAAACTAAAAAATATACTATAGTGAGCTTTAATGAAGCCGATCCTTTAAATGGGATGATATCTAATGAGTCTCCACTTGGTGTAGCTTTCCTACATCACAGCAAAGGAGATTCAGTTGAAGTGCAAACTCCACGCGGTGTTTTAAAGTATAAAATTTTAAAAATTGAGTAAATATAAATATGAATGCTTCTGTAAACAAAGACGAACAAGGCTTAGACCATGGTGCTGAGCGTGATGAGCGCTTAAGAAAACTAGCCACTTTAAAAGAGAAGGGCTTAAACCCCTATCCCGCTAAAGTAAAGCGAGACTATGAGATTTCAGAGGTGCTTAAAGCCTATAAAGAGCTCTCAAAGTCTGAGGCAGCTTTTTATGTTGTTGGTCGTTTACTTAGCTTAAGAAGTCATGGCAACCTTACCTTTGCCAACTTAGAAGATGGCAGTGCTAATATTCAAATCGCTCTATCGAAGAAGATACTGGGAGCTGAGTCCTATAAAGATTTTGTTAAGTTAATAGATAGGGGTGATTTTATCCAAGTTAAGGCTAAGTGCTTTCTTACTCACAAAGGAGAAGAAAGTTTAATGGTAGAGGAGTGGTCAGTACTCACTAAAGCTATAAATGCCATACCTACTACTTGGTTTGGCCTAAAGGATGAAGAAGGGAGATATAGGAAGCGTTATTTGGATCTATTATTAAATGAAGAGTTAAGAGACATTTTTTATAAGAAATCTAAATTTTGGGAAGTGGCTCGAAATTTTATGATAGAGAAAGGTTTTTTTGAAGTTGAGACACCAACTATAGAAACAACAACTGGCGGAGCTGAGGCTAATCCATTTAAAACCTATCATAAGGACTATGACCAAGATGTCTATCTAAGGATATCAGTCGGTGAGCTATGGCAAAAAAGACTTATGGCCGCTGGCTATGAAAAGACTTTTGAGATAGGAAGGGTGTACCGCAATGAAGGCTCAAGCCCAGATCACTTGCAGGAGTTTAGCAACCTTGAATTCTATCTTGCCTATGCTGACTATGAACAAGGAATGGAGCTTGCCAAAGAACTCTATCAAAGAATAGCTAAAGAGGTGTTTGGAAAAACTAAGTTTAGCACTAAAGGATTTGAATATGATTTAGCCGGGGAGTGGCCAAGGCTAGACTATCGTGAGGAAGTTTTGCGTCAGACAGGCATTGATGTTTTAGTGGCCACAGAAGAAGAGATGAAAGAAAAGTTAGAAGAGTTGAAAGTGAGATATGAAGGTGATAACAGAGAAAGGCTAATGGACACCTTGTGGAAATATTGTCGCAAGAATATAGCTGGTCCAGTGTTTTTAGTAAATCATCCTAAACTAGTTTCACCACTTGCAAAGGCAAAGATTGATAATCCGGAGCTAACTGAAAGATTCCAAATTATTATTGCTGGTAGTGAAATTGGTAATGGATTTTCTGAATTAAATGATCCACTAGATCAAAGAAAAAGGTTTGAAGTACAGCAGGAATTACTTGAAGCGGGAGATGATGAGGCGATGATGCCTGATTGGGAGTTTGTGGAGATGTTAGAATATGGTATGCCCCCTACTTGTGGTTTTGGTTTTGGAGAGAGATTATTTGCTTTTTTAGTAGACAAACCTTTAAGAGAGGTTACTCTATTTCCATTCTTAAAACCAAAAAGAGAAGATAAATAATATCAAGATAGATACAAAAGGCAAGATAAAGCTTTTGTATCTTTATTCGGGGATCGTCTAATGGTAGGACTCCAGGTTCTGGTCCTGGCTATCTGGGTTCGAATCCTAGTCCCCGAGCGAATACATAAAACAGGCTAATGCTAGCCCGTTTTTGTTTTTATGCATTTATTTTTTTTGTTATATTTTTTTGTGTTTTTCTCTGGTTATTTTTTAAATAGATCTGTGGTATTAAGATAATAATCTAGTCGTCCGTCTTTTGTCATTATGACTCTTATAGCCGGATGTTGAAATGGTTCACCGGTCAATCCTTCCGGCAAGGAAACACTTTCGTCTTCCCAAATCCAACTGTAAGAATATTTGAGTTCTTGAAATTTTTGTTGTATGTCGGAGCGTCCAAGGATGTCGCTAGTATATTTAGGGTCTTTTTTTAAAATATCAAAAGCGGCTTTTTCTACCACTTCTTTGCCTTTGGCTGGTTGGCTATAAACATCGGGGCATTCATTCTTATCTTCCGCCTGAAACCATTGTGGCCAAACTGTTTGTATTTGTATGACTTGAAATGTTTCGGCATTTACTTCATATCCGTAAACCTGACAATCATTATTAATAAATCTCCTCTCTTGGAAGACATAGACTGGCCTCATCCATTCCCGAGAGCCACGCATCACTCTAGATTCTGTATTTTGGCCACTAACTACACCAACAAAGAAATTGGAGGGGTTGTACGAGAAAGAAGAATATACTAGATCCATATTTTGATCACCCATGAATTCTCTGACCGCTTCTTTAGCTTTTTCTATTTTTTCCGTTTCGTCATATGGATTTGTGGGAATAGGGAATATTTCTAGTTTGGCATTAGGCTGTCCGCGTAGAATTTCCAAGGGTATGCGAAATAAAGTAAAGAATTGCACTTCAGCTTTGCTCGGTGGATTAACTGAAGTTATCCTTCCTTTACCGAGCGCAATGAGTATGCGCTCTAAAGGATTGTCGTAATGCACATAAGCTAGGTGTAGGATGTTTTTTTTCAGTTGTTGATCGACACCTACCAAATCATGGATACTTAGCTTTGTGATAGAAGCGCCAACTGCTAAAAGAAGAATAACTCCGCCCACGACAATTGATATTTTCTTAAACATAAAATAAATTTTAGTTAATATTATTATTATATCATATT
>CAZUDJ010000031.1:0-5647 GCA_964618575.1 uncultured Gammaproteobacteria bacterium
CTCTATATTATACATTAATTTATTTTACAGGTAAACTATTAATAATGTAATGCTATACTAAAAACTCTGGATTTTTTATTCTTTAAACCAAAATAGATATCTTGATTATTTTTATACACAAAAAAGCCTCTATTAACAAATTCAGCTATACTTACGTTATCAAAACTAAAGCTTATCTTCCTTCTTTTTTTATCTTTTGTTTTTAAATTATCTTCATTATTACTATTAATATGCTCATTGTTTTGTATATTTTTTTCATAATTATCATTTTCTCCATATTCTAACTTTTTCCCAGGAACTAAACTGTCAAAAAAATTTAAAGTATTATTTGCTTTTGTTAAAACTACTTGTGTTTTTGTTTTTATATCTACTTTAGCTCCCTCGTTTGAAACAACTTGCCAAAGAGAAAACAACACAACTATTATTAGTCCTACCATTGCTAAAAGAAAGTAGAAAAAATCTGATTTAATTATTTTCTTTTTTTTCATATTTTTTTTATTTCCTAATTTCATTATCTTTAAATATAGCTATTTCTCCATATTCACCATCAAAACCGGGTCTAATATTTAAATCACCTTTTCTAACTCTTTCAACTCCTAAAGCAATTAAAGCGCCACCGCTATTTTTTATCTCGGCAATATCCTTATTTAACAGAATATTTAACTCCGACCCTAAAGTATTTATCATTTTATTATACACAAACTGAACTTTTTTTGCTTGTCTATTTTTAATTCCCAAAGAATCTGCTATTATTTTATCCAATTCTACAATCTTTTTAAATTTTTGAGCGTTTCTAGGTTTAAAACCTAAGTCTCTATCAGCCAACTCATCTACTCTATGTGAAACTCCTAAAGTTAGTGTTTTCTTACACTTTGGACAAAGACCCTTTAGTCTTTTAGTTTCTTTTGGAGAGCAAGAGAAACTACAATCCCTATGTCCATCAAAATAATACATCCCCTCTTCAGGATAAAACTCTATTGAATATTTTAAAATATCTAAATCTTTTTCTTTTATTGCTCTATATATTTCTGAATAGCTAGTTTTCTCTTTTAACTTAAAAACATTAGCTTCTCTAGCAATATTTTTTAAACTGTGAGCATCTGAATTAGACAAAGAAGTTAAATTATCTAACTGAGAAACTCGCCAATTCATTTCTGGATCACTAGATAATCCTGTTTCATAAGCATAAATATTGTCTACCTGGCCTTTAAAACATTCTTCTAGAGAATTATATCCTGACTTAGAGCCAAAGATAGCATACCAAGGTGTCCAAATATGAGCAGGATATATTAAAAACTCTGGATGAATTTTTAAACATATTTTAACTAAATCATCAGCTTTTAATTTCAAGATAGGACGCCCATCAGAGCATATATTATATTTACTATCTAAATACTGGTTTAATTCCTTTACAGCCCTGAGATTGGGTGCCTGGACCATAATATGCAATCTTCTAGTCTTATTATTGTCCTTATATACTAAAGACAATTCAGTAGCTAAGATAAAACGGGTTTTTATATTTATATTCTTCTTTAAAAAATATAATCCACTATTATTCTCTTCTTTTAATTCTTTCTCTATACTTTTAAACCACTCTGGATGAGTAAAATCTGCTGTAGAAATAATATCTACTCCCTTTCTTTCAGCTACTCGAGCAATGTTTTCTAAAGTTAAACTTGATGAACAAGCCCTAGAATATTTAGAATGAATATGTAGATCTAAAATCTTTTCCATAGAATTAACTAAAAAGAACCTTACTTATAGTTTCTAACTCCTCTTGGCTATTTATACCTGCTCCTTCTTGAGAAGAAATTGGCACACTTTCTATTTTCTGCCCACCTTCAAAAGCTAATTTAATTAAATCTGTTAAATAATATTCTTCTTGCTTATTCTCGTTTTTTAATTTATAGATATTATTCCACAACCATTTAGAACTAAGACAAAACATAGCTGGGTTTACTTCCGTTATTTCTCTCTCTTTATCACTGGCATCTTTGTATTCAACAATCTTTTCTAAATTTCCTTGTACATCTCTAACTAACCTTCCCCAGTGATAAAAATTTTTTCTCCAGTTTAAAAAATCCTCTAACTTAACTGACATCAAACTAATTCCCTCTTTATGATTATCGTTTAATTTTTTAATTGACTCTGTTTTTATAAAAGGATGATCGCCATACAAAACAATAATTTTATCAACATTTAAATCAACCTCTTCCTTAGCACTTAGAACCGCGTGACCAGTTCCTAATTGTTGCTTTTGTACAGCATATTTTAAATTATAGTCCTTAAGTGTTTCTTTAATGATATTAATATTATCTGGAGAAACAACTATAGTCACTGAAAAATCATCACCTAGTCTAACAACTGAATCTAATAGATGTGTTATCATTGGTTTTCCGTTTAAAGGTATCAAAACCTTAGGCAGATCACTATTCATTCTTGTTCCTTTCCCCGCAGCTAAAATTATTATTTCTGTCATATATTTTTTATCTTATTTTCTATTAATTTTAAAATTTCTTTTGCTTTTTCTTTATTAATCGCTTCTATATATATTCTAACTATTGGTTCAGTGTTTGAGGCTCTTAAATGAACCCAAATCTTTGGCCAAATAATTTTTAAGCCATCTTCTCTATTTATCTCAACATCATCTTCTTTAAAGTCAGACTCTAAAACAGAAAATATCTCTGATAACTTTTCTCTATCTATAGATATTTTTTCTTTTAGCATAAAATATTCCGGTAACTCTTTCTTTATCTCTAAACAAGTTCTTTTTTCTTCTGCCAGTAGAGATAAAAACAAGGCTATACCAATTAAAGAGTCTCTTCCGTAATGAAGTTCTGGATAAATTACTCCTCCATTTCCTTCTCCACCAATAACAGCAGAAACTTCCTTCATTTTTGAAACTACATTTACCTCTCCTACAGCTGCTGAATAATATTTTCCTTCTAACTTTTCTGCTATATCTCTCAAACCTTGAGTGGATGACAGATTGGAAACTGTAATTCTTTTGTCTTTTTCTGTTTTAGATAATATATATTTTGAAACTGAAACTAAGGTATTTTCTTCATTAAAAAAACTACCATCCTCACAAACAATAGCTAATCTGTCTCCGTCGGGATCAACAGCAAAACCTAAATCACATTTTTCCTTCTTAACAACTTCCTTTAATTCCACAAGGTTTTTTTCTAAAGGCTCTGGAGTATGAGCAAAATTAACTCCTAATTCTGAATTTAAAAACACTATATCTAAAACACCTAAAGATTTTAATAGTTCTTTAACAGCAATTCCTCCACAACAGTTAATACCATCAATAGCTATTTTAAACTTCCTTCCTCTTATCTTCTCCTTATCTACAACATCTAAAGATAATATCTTATCTATATGAACTTTCAAAGATGTTTCATCTTTTTTTGTTTTTCCTAAACTATATTCTGAAACAAAAGAAAAATCTTTCTTATCTAAAAAAGAAAACATTTTTTCTAAATCTTCTTTCATTAAAAATTCTCCTAATTCATTTAAAAACTTTAATCCATTCCAATTATTAGGATTATGTGAGGCGGTTATAATAATAGCGCCATGAACTTTTTTATGTAAAACAAACAACTCTATAGTTGGAGTTGTTGCTAAATCTATATTAACAACATCTATTCCTAAAAAGTTTAAAGTAGAACAAACTATATTTAAAATACTTTCACCTGAACCACGACCATCACGACCAACAACAACAGATATTTTTTTATCAGGAAATCTTTCTTTCAAAAACTCGCCATAAGCTAAAACATAATTAACAATATTTTTAGGATTAAAACCATCACTATCGCCAATAGTCCCTCTTAACCCTGAAATTGAAGCTATAAAAGGCATAAAATTCTTTAATTATATACTATAATACTATCATTTTTAAGTTTTTTGGTAAACAAAAAAACACCATTGTTCCGGCGGCCACCTACTTTTCCAGGGCACAGGCCCAAGTATCATCGGCGCTAAAGAGCTTAACTTCTGAGTTCGAGATGGAAATCAGGTGTAACTTCTTCGCAAGAACCACCAGAACGATGGTGTCTTTTTATATATACAAGATATTAGAAATAAAATCTTTTCTTTTCAAAATAAAAGTGTGGGAAAATCAAACGGTTTATTAGTACTCCTCGGCTCAATACATTACTGTACTTACACCTAGAGCCTATCAAGGTCATAGTCTCTGACCAACCTGTGAAACCTAATCTTGGAGACAGCTTCGCGCTTATATGCTTTCAGCACTTATCTTAACCGAAGGTAGCTACTCAGCAATGCCCCTGGTGGAACAGCTGATACACTAGAGCTTCGTCCTTCCCGGTCCTCTCGTACTAGGGAAGGGCCTCTTCAAGTTTCCACGACCATAGTGGATAGGAGACCGACCTGTCTTACGACGGTCTGAACCCAGCTCGCGTGCCGCTTTAATGGGCGAACAGCCCAACCCTTGGGAGCTTCTTCACCCCCAGGATGCGACGAGCCGACATCGAGGTGCCGAACCACGCCGTCGCTGTGGACGCTTGGGCGTGACTAGCCTGTTATCCCCGGAGTAGCTTTTATCCGATGAGCTTCCACCATCCTATATTGAATGGTCGGATCACTAAGTTCCGCTTTCGCGACTGCTTGACTGGTAAGTCTCGCAGTAAAGCTGGCTTATGCCTTTACACTATCTCCCGGGTTTCCATTCCGGGATAGCCAACCTTTGTAAACGCCTCCGTTACATTTTGGGAGGCATCCGCCCCAGACAAACTACCCACCAGACACTGTCCTGCGTATTACGCAGTTAGAATTAAAAATAAACAAGGGTGGTATCTCACTGTTGACCGAGGTCTCCCACCTATGCTGAACATGCATATCCCTAATTCAATATCAAGCTGTAGTAAAGCTTCACGGGGTCTTCTCGTCCGACTATAATTAACGAGCATCTTTACTCGTCTTGCAATTTCGCCGAGTTCTTCGTTGAGACAGTGCCCAGATTGTTGCGCCATTCATGCACGTCGGAACTTACCCGACAAGGAATTTCGCTACCTTAGGACGATTATAGTTATCGCCGGCGTTCATCCGCGCTTCAATTCAAGGCTTCTCCCGAAGGATAACCCATCCTCTTAACGTTCGGACACTGGCCAGGCGTCACCCCCTATACATCCTCTTACGAGTTAGCAGGGAGCTATGTTTTTGCTAAACAGTCATCCGGGCTCTTTAGCTGCGGCCCTGATTGCTCAGGGCAGGCCTTATCTCAAAATTACGGCCGCTATTTTGCCGAGTTCCTTAACGAAGATTCTCTCGTTCACCTTAGGCTCCTCGCCTCATCTACCTGTGTTGGTTTACGGTACGGTTACTATTGTCTTAACCCTAGAGGTTTTTCTGGACAGCTCCTCCGCTTGAATTGAATCCGCCAAAGACTTCATCTTCTGACAACTTCTTGAAAGTATTGATCCGGATTTGCCTAGATCTTTTCTTGAAGCAATCAACGTGCATACCATAAACACGCTCAAACCTTGAAACTGCGTCCCCCCATCGGAAAACAACAGTAGTGCTGGAATATTAACCAGCTCATCCATCGACGACGCCTGCACTATACAGGCTTGGCCTTAGGACCGACTAACCCTGGGACGATTTACGTTGCCCAGGAAACCTG
>CAZUDJ010000032.1:0-5608 GCA_964618575.1 uncultured Gammaproteobacteria bacterium
GAAATAAAACTATTAACAAAAAAAATATTAGATTTTATAAATGAAAGAGATTGGAATCAGTTCCATAATCCTAAAGACTTAGCGCTTTCTTTAGTTTTGGAGTCAGCTGAGGTGATGGAGCATTTTCAGTGGCAAGACAATGATGAGATGCAGGAATATATTAAGTCTAATAGTGGTGAGATTGGTGAAGAGTTGGCTGATGTTTTATATTGGGTGCTGCTTATGAGCCATAGTCTAAATATTGATATAAATAAAGCATTTGAAGGTAAAATGCTTAAAAATGAAGCTAAATACCCAATAGATAAAGCCAAAGGAAGACATGATAAGTATAATAAATTATAAAATGCTTGGAATTACAAAGTTTAAATTTAAAAAGGAAGAATTTGGGAAGATAAAAGAGTATCACTTTGGATCAAATTGGCCCGTTGTATATCTTATTAAGAATGACAAAGAGCTTTATGTTGGTGAGACTACCAGTCTTTATAACAGAAGTAGTCAGCATTATGATAATCCCGAAAGAAGAAGGCTTAATGAGTTATATGTAATTACCGACGAGGAGTATAACAAATCTGCCGCACTGGATATTGAATCGTCATTAATTCAGTACATAGCAGCTGATGGGAAGTATATCTTGCAAAACGGAAACCAGGGCTTACAAAATCATAATTATTTTGATAAGGATAAATATCAAGCCAAGTTTGAAGTTATTTGGAAAGAATTGCAGAAAATTTCGTTGGTAAAAAAAGAATTAGTGCAAATAAAGAATAGTGACCTATTTAAGTATTCACCTTACAAAGCCCTTACTGATGAGCAGTTTATGATTGCAAATCAGATCCTATATGATATTAAAACTAAGTCTCACACTACTTTTATTGTTCATGGAGGGCCAGGGACAGGGAAGACAATACTAGCAACCTTTTTGGTTAAAAGTTTAAAGGAAATGAAGGACACTGAAGACCTTAAGGTGGGGCTTGTTTTACCAATGGTATCGATTAGACAGACCTTAAAAAAAGTGTTTAAGTCTATAAAAAATTTGAGCGCAAAAATGGTGATTGGGCCTAGCGAGGTTTCAAAAAAATATGATATTTTGATTGTAGATGAGGCCCATAGATTGAGTAGAAGAAAAAATATCGTTAATTTTAAATCATACGATGATACTAATAAAAAACTGGGTTTAGATAGCGATGCTACTCAGTTGGACTGGGTTATGAAATGCTCTGATGTACAAATACTTTTTTATGACAAAAATCAAAGTGTTAGGCCCTCCGATGTAAGTTCTGAAGCATTTTCTAATTTATTAGTTAGAGAGTTTAGATTACGTTCTCAGATTAGGATAGGCATAGGAGATGATGGAGAGAGGTATATTAAGTTTATTGAAGATGTTTTTGATCTTGTGGAAACCAGTGATGATAAATTCAGTGACTATGACTTTAAAATTTATGATGATATCCATCAAATGGTAAAAGACATAAAGACTAAAAATAACGAAATAGATTTATGTAGAATGATATCCGGTTATGCGTGGCCCTGGGCATCCAAAAAGGACTCCAGTAAGTATGATATTGAAATTGATGGTCTAAGTTTAAAGTGGAATAGTGTTAGTTCCAACTGGGTTTATTCAAAAAACGCTATTAATGAGGTTGGGTGTATTCACACTGTTCAAGGATACGATTTAAATTATGCTGGAGTAATTATTGGACCAGACATCTCTTATAACAAAAAAGAAAATAAATTTGTTATTCATCCAGACGAATATAGAGATTCAAATGGTAAAAGAGGGGTGGATGATATAGAGGAGCTGGAAAGATATATTATAAATATTTATAAAACCTTACTAACAAGAGGAATTAAGGGGACTTATGTTTATATTGTCAATAATGACTTAAGAGAGTATTTTAAAAATGCTTTTACGGATAAAAATAATTAGAAATTTTTATTTCAAAATATAAACAATAAATCTATAAGCAGGCTTAGTTTATGAAAAAATCTAAAATAGCTATATTTGATATTGATGGTACCATATTTCGGTCTAGCTTATTAATAGAGTTAGTTGAAGCTTTGGTAGCTAAGGGCTTATTCCCTGAAGAATCCAAAGATCTCTATAGTAAAGCTTATCGAAATTGGTTTAATCGACAAGCTTCCTATGAGGATTATATAGATGCCGTAATCTTAGCTTTTAGAAGTAATATTAAGGGACTTAAGTATCAGTCATATCTTGATATAGCCAAACAGGTTGTACTTGATAATAAGCATAGGGTCTATCGCTACACTAGAGATTTAATAGCCGAGCTTAAGAAAGAGAACTACTACTTGCTGGCTATTTCTAATTCACCTAAAGAAGCGGTGCAAAGCTTTTGTGAGGACCTAGGTTTTGATAAGGTCTATGGCCGGGAGTATGAAGTGGTTGAGGGAAATTTTAGTGGTGAAATATTACACTTAGACCTTGTCTCTGATAAGTCTAGGATAATAAAGCGAGTAATAGAGAAAGAAAAACTAAGCTTAGCTGGCTCCATTGGAGTGGGGGACTCAGAGGGAGATGTCCCATTGTTAGATGTAGTTGAAAATCCTATCTGTTTCAATCCTAACTATAAGCTTTATACAGTAGCGAAGGAAAAAGCTTGGAAGATAGTAGTGGAGAGAAAAGATGTTATCTATGATAATATCTAGTTAAGTATACATCTAGTTTTGTTACTTATATTATTTTAAAATATATTAGCATGAAATTAAGTAAAAATATTAGCAAGGCAATTAATTTAGCTAGCCTTTTACACTCCGGTCAGACCAGAAAAGGGAAGTTAGGGATACCTTATATTAGCCATCCATATTCGGTTGCTTGGATACTGAGTAATTATAGCGATGATGAAGATGTTATTATAGCCGGACTGTTGCACGATGTTTTAGAGGACGTTAAAGGCTATCGCCATAATGACTTAGTAAGAGATTTTGGCGACAGGGTGGCTCATATTGTTAAAGGGGTAAGTGAGGATAAGGATCCAAATAAAGACGATGATCAAATGATGCCCTGGGAGCAGCGTAAGTTAAAATATTTAGCTGCTTTAGAAATTGGCAGCAAAGAGTCCCTTTTAGTTTGTACAGCTGATAAGATTCATAACCTTCAGTCAATGATGGAATTATATAAAGAGTGTGGCGATAAGACTTGGTCTCAATTTAAATCTCCTTCGGGCAAGAAGCTTTGGCTCTATCGTGAGGTCTTAAGTATTGTAAAGGAAAGATTAGATAGCGAAATAGTAGCTGAGCTTGAAAATGTATATATCAAGGCTGAAAAAATATTGCTATAAAAAAGATAATTAACACGCTAGTTATAAATTATCTTAATTTTTGAGAAAGACTAGTCTGTGATATGATGTAAAAATCATTTTAGAAAAGATAGGCGATAAGTGATAGTTTGCCAGTAGTTAAAATATTATGTTAGAAAATTTTACATATTTAGATACAGTAGAAAATTTGCTTAAGAGCGTTAATCGCTCTTTAGCTGTACCCAAGAAGAGTGGAATCTATGTTGCAGTTTATCTAAAACAGGAGATGCCAAAGTTCAAAGAAGCTAGTGAGGCTTCTTTAGCTTGGCCAGATAAAAAAATTGATGCCTCAGCTGATAAGTTAATTTTTAATTGGGTAAATTTTAAAAATGAGGAGGATAATATATTATATATTGGAAGAGCTAATGCAAGATCAGCTAAGACAAATCTAAGAAACAGAATAAGGCAATATATTTTATTTGGACAGGGTAAAAGCATTACTCATTATGGTGGTAGGTATATATGGCAAATAGAAGAGCTAAAAGATGTAGCAATATACTATAAAGAGGATGATAATCCTGCTAAAGCGGAAAAGGAATTATTAAAAGATTTTAAGAATAAATATCAAGAAAAACTACCTTTTGCGAACCTAAGAAGTGGAAGATCTATAAATATAAAAAGGATAATAAATAGCCCCATTTTCTTAGATGGTATTATATCAGCACCAGATTCTTTACATGACCCTAGTCATTGGGAGAGAGTGGAAAGCTTTGGTCATAAAATAGCTAAAGTAAATGGAGCAGATAAGGATGTTATTTCTTTATTCGCTTACTTACATGACGCAAGACGTGAAAACGATGACCATGATCCAGAGCATGGCGAAAGGGCAGTAATATTATTAGATGAATTAATAGAGGCTAATCTTATAGATATAAGTGATAAACAGTACAAACAGCTTATAAGGGCACTTAGTGTGCATAACAGTTTAGACGCTAGCAGTGATGATGTAACGGTTCAAACTTGTTGGGATGCTGACAGGCTAGATCTTTGGCGCTGTGACTTTATGCCTAATCCTGATCTAATGTATACAGAATTTGGTAAAAGTAAGGAAATGATAGAGTATGCTAAGAAATTTAGTTGTAATTAAAGCTAGCTATTACAGTCTAGCTTTTTTATACTAAATAATTATTGTATGTCCAACTTTTTTAAAAAACTAATGAATATAAAAATAGGTAAAACAGAAATTAATTATAAAAAACTAAATCCTAAGAATTGGAAAATGCCATCTCTAAAGAAGGTGTTAAGATTTTTAATTATTTTAGCTATCTTTTTAGCTGCTTGTATTACTCTTAAAGATGAATATGACTATCAGTTTGGAGGCTATTATGATTCTGATTATACCTATCTCAAAGAGGGCGAGTCAGGTTGTAATGTTTCTGGGATTGAGTTATACGGGCAAATAGTTACTTATATTGCTCCAGAGTATTTAGATGAGGAGGGCTATGTTATAGGTGATATGACTTCCTCAGAAAGTATTATTTCTGCAATCCGGGAAGCCGAAGCTGATGATAGTATTAAGGCATTATTGTTAGAAATAGACTCATATGGTGGCTCACCAGTAGCTTCTTATGAAATTAATCGTTCACTGCATGAGGATATTAGTAAGCCAGTTATAGTAATGGTCCGTGAATCAGCCACCTCAGGAGCCTACTTAGCCGCTGTAGCGGGTGATACTATCTTTGCTTCACCGTACTCAGATATCGGTGGCATTGGTGTTACAATGTCTTATATTGACTATGCTAAACAAAATGATAAGGAAGGAATAACTTACAACTCACTTAGCACAGGGAAGTATAAAGATTATGGTGACTATGATAAAGCTTTAACTGTAGAGGAAAGATCCCTTATTATGAGAGATTTAAATATTATTCATGATAATTTCGTAGAAACAGTTACCAGTGATCGTAATTTAGAAATTGAGAAGGTAAAGGCTCTAGCTGATGGTTCGTCAATGCCAGGTCAAATGGCAAAAGATAGTGGTTTAATTGATGAGCTGGGAAGTTATAACGATGTGAGAAATTATTTAAAAGAAATAATTGGTGAAGAAGCTAATGTTTGTTGGTAACTTATAAATTATATTATTTTAAAACTATTATTACAGCTTAGCATTAGAGAAAGAAAAAAGTTACGCCGAGACAGGTACTAAGTTAACAGAAGAACTATATTTTTTTAATGGAAATAAGAGTAGTGATGAGTTAATGAAAAGCTCAAAGATAAATTATTTGCTAAAAGAATTAAATAAAGAGGTAGAATCTTTAGTTTAATATATTAAAATTTGTGGTTTGTGTGTA
>CAZUDJ010000033.1:0-5475 GCA_964618575.1 uncultured Gammaproteobacteria bacterium
AGTACAGGGGTCTCCAAAACCTCTAGCGTGGGTTCGATTCCTGCCGCCCGTGCAAATTAAAATACCTTATTCTCAGGTATTTTTTTGTTAAGAAAATACAACAGTGGTAATTAAAATAGGGTTAATTAGCTATTCTTGTTATAATATAAAAAGAAGGAAACAATATAAATCAAGCTGTAAAGAAGATTAAAATAAAAAATATGACTAAAAATATAAGAAAAATAAGCAATATCTTTGCCAGTGTATCAACTATGGAGGGTGCAGGAGTGAGATTAAAAAGGGTCTTTGCTAATAGCGATACTTCTGCTTTTGATCCCTTTCTTCTCTTAGATCATTTTGGCTCAGATGTTCCTGATGATTATATTAAAGGATTTCCATGGCATCCACATAGGGGGATGGAAACAGTAACCTATATGATAAAAGGAGAGGTAGAGCATAGTGATAATATCGGTAATAAAGGATTAATTAAGCCAGGGGAAGTACAATGGATGACAGCTGGCTCAGGCATACTTCACCAAGAGATGCCCAAAGCATTTAATGGAGAGATGATGGGCTTGCAACTCTGGGTTAATCTTCCCAGGAAATATAAGATGACAGCACCAAGATATATGGAAATAATAGATATGCCACTGCTCGAAAAAAATGATGCTAAAATGAGAATTATAGCCGGGAAAATTGATAATAAAAAAAGTCCAGACCATGACTTATTTATAGATGTAGAGTATTTTGACATAGATTTAAATGGCGATTTCTTGCATAAAACAAGCATGAAAACAGCTTTTATTTATGTCTATGAGGGCTCAGTTGATATAGCTGGCAAGCAAGTTTTAAGTGAGCAATGCGCATTACTAGATAAAAGTGGGGATATAGCTATTTCTGGTAAGGCAAAGTTTATCTTTGTTGCTGGTAATCCGCTCGGTGAGCCCCTAGCTTGGGGAGGACCAATAGTTATGAATACTGAAGAGGAATTGCAGGTTGCATTTAAAGAAATTGAAAATGGAACCTTTATAAAATAGTATCAATCATAAAGAATTTGAAATAAATGTAGTGCTAAAGCCTTCAAAAGAAGCTGGGAATAGGGTAATTGCTATAAGTCAGTCTCTAAGGACAACAATATGGCCCAGAGTTTATATTAGACGGCCTTAATTTTTATCCTTATATTACTGTCTACGCCTTTAGGTGTCTTAAAAAAATATAAAAGCAGTATCATCTAAAATCGCTTGACTATCCCTAGAATTTAATAACTCTAGAAATGAAGTATCAAGGGGTGCAGTCTAGTGAGGCGTGGGTAGGGATAGAGCTTGACTACAGCAACTAATTAAAATTATTTTATCAAACAGTGCTAGCTCGCTTAAATATACTTAGAAGAAATAGGTATAAGATAGAAAATAAAAACCTAGCTTATCCAACTAAAACATTTTTATCAGAAGCAGATGAGCTGGCTGAATATAAAACAGGAAACCATGGCACCTCTGTTGAGCTTATAGAAGAATTTAAACTAGTTTAGCCCTAATCTTGTCATAGATATAAGTCGCTGTTTTTTATTATGACTTGAAAGAAAATAGTTAAAAATAGTGTATTATAAAGTAGTTATGATAAGAGATAAGGATTGCCATAAGAAAACAGATGAAGATTTAGTTTTGTTAGTTATCGAAGACCAGGACTATTTTTTGTGTTTGCTGAAAAGGTATGAAGGCAAGATATTTAACTATATCCGAAGAATCTCTAATTTAAGAGATGAGGAGATAGAGGATGTGCTACAAGATATATTCATTAAGGTATATCAAAATTTAAATGACTTTGATGCTAATTTAAAGTTTTCCTCATGGTTATACCGTATAGCCCATAATCAGGTTGTTAGTAATTTTAGAAAGATAAAAGCCAGGCCTCTTATAGTTTGGGACAAAGATGGCAGTCTTTTAAATAATATTGCCTCAGAATTCTTCACAGATAAAATTATAGACAATGAGCTAGAGAAGAAACGCATAAATGATATACTAAATAAATTAGATAAAAAATATAAAGAAGTGCTTGTTTTGCATTTCTTAGAAGAGAAGAGTTACAAGGAGGTCTCAGATATTTTAAAAAAACCCATGGGGACAATTGCAACACTGGTCAATAGGGCTAAAAAACAATTTTTAAAAATATCCCAAGAAATAGATAATACTCAATTATAAATATGAGAGATTTAAGTCAAAATATTCTTAGTAAAATAAAGAAGAAAAATATTAAGCCATCTCCTCGGTGGAAGTTTTTGCTTAAAAACTATGCTTGGTGGTTTGCTGGCGGACTGTCTGTGATAGCTGGCGGGGTGGGGAGTTCAGTTATTTACTATATGCTAGTAAACAATGATTGGGATATATATCAGTATGTTGATACTAGCTTAGTTGCTTTTATTTTAGTAAGTGCGCCATATTTTTGGTTGGTATTTTTTATCATCTTTATATTTTTAGCAGATTATTATTTAAAACATACCAAATATGGCTATCGCCTTTCATTGATAAAGGTAATTTCCTGGACTATGCTTGCAAGCATAATATTGGGATTTATATTTTATAATATAGGAGTAGCTCAATTTATAGATAAGGAACTGTCTCAAACAGTACCAATCTATAATGATTTAACACATAATAGAGCAAAGTTTTGGATGCAGCCAGAAAAAGGTCTTCTGCTGGGAATCATTTTAGAAATAGAGAATAATGATAATTTTGTAATAAGAGACTTAAGTAATAAGATTTGGCAAATAAAAGGCGACAATCTTCTTGTCCTTGGGCCAGTAGATTTTTCAGTGGGTGCTCAGATAAGACTTATTGGCAATATTAGTGGCGATAATGAGTTTAGTGCTAAAAATCTCAGGCCAGCTATGGGCAGACGACATCATCTTATGGAAAATAAGCCAATGAGACCACCACATCGCTAATGAAAGAAATAAATTGTAGGCACGTAGTACTAGTTGTAGGACAATTTATTAACTAATTAGCCTTATATTATTTATATAATTAAATAATATATCTAAATTAAAACTATGAAAAATAAAGCATTAATAATCGGGGGAGCAGGCCTAATAGCATTGGTGGTCACAGCTGGACTAGCTGCTAGCTCATTTGCTTATCAAGGGGATATGAGCAGGGAAAGACCAAGTCATGCGTCACCAAGACATGAGGCTATTGCCGCTGTAATGACCACAGGGGATTACAACGCTTGGAAAGAGTTAATGGCTAATAAGGGTAGGATGAGTGAGTTAATAAATGAGGATAACTTTTCTCAGTTTGTACAAGCCCATGAATTAATGATGAATGGTGATATAACTCAAGCCCAAGCAATTAGAGCTGATTTAGGACTAGGACAGGGGAATAGAGCCCAAGGCATGAGAAATAAAGAGGGCTGCAGTGGGGCTCAAGGAAGGGCTATGCACAAGGAGGGAGTCAAAGGACAAAATATAAGGGGAGGATATATTGATGCAAATGGTGATGGAGTATGCGACAATAGGCAATAGATATAGCCTATTTACAGCAAAATTAAAACTATTATTGCTTTATCTATACTCTAGTGCTTGCTATTGCTTTATTTTTTAATCTATGCTATAGTATCAAAGTTAACATTTTATTAATTAGAAAAGTCGTCGAGTTTCACAAATTTATTAAAAGTTTGCAAATTTATTCACTAAGTCTACAAATAGATGAACGGTGTAATCAAAAAATTAACTGACAAAGGTTTTGGCTTCATTACAATTGAAGGTCAAGATAAGGATTTATTCTTTCACAGCAATGCTTTAGTTGGAGTTTCATACAATGAGCTTCAAGAAGGTCAAGCTGTTACTTTTGATCAAGAAGAGTCTCCAAAAGGAATGAACGCAGTCAACGTAAAACTTGCCTAGTTTAAACCTCGGAACAAAAAAACCCAGTACTAATGTTGTGCTGGGTTTTTTGTTAATAAATACAGTCAGATAATTGATTTATTTAAATTTTATTGCTATATTTCATCTATGATTAATTAATTAGGGCAAATATGACTCAAACTGATATAAAAAAATTGTACCGCAATCCAGAGAAATACTTAGGAAAAAAGATTAATGTTTCCGCTTGGGTAAGGACGGTACGTAATTCTAAAGAATTTGGCTTCATTGAATTAAATGACGGTAGTTTTTTTAAAGGTATTCAAGTTGTTTTTGAGTCTAATATTTCAAATTTTTCTGAAGTTTCTAAACTTAGCATAGGTTCTTCTCTAGAGGTAAGCGGAACTTTGATAGAGTCACCCGCTAGCGGTCAAGCTTTTGAGATTAAAGCTGATAGCATTAGAATAATACATCAAGCCGAGGCAGACTACCCTTTACAAAAGAAAAGGCATAGCTTTGAGTTTTTACGTGAAATAGCCCATTTACGAGGTAGAAGTAATACCTTTTCGGCGGTTTTTAGATTGAGGTCAACTCTTTCCTTTGCTATTCATAAGTTTTTTAAAGAAAGAGATTATTCTTATATCCACACTCCTATTATTTCCGGCTCTGATTGTGAGGGTGCAGGAGAGATGTTTAACGTCAGCACTTTTGATATAAACAAAGAAATTCCTAAAAACGATAAGGGCGAGGTTGATTATAAAAAAGATTTCTTTGGTCGCCATGTAGGGCTCACTGTAAGTGGACAACTTGAGGCTGAGGCTTTAGTGATGGGCCTAAAGAGAGTGTATACCTTTGCGCCAACTTTTAGGGCAGAGAACTCTAATACTACCCGTCATGCTTCGGAGTTTTGGATGGTAGAGCCAGAAATGGCTTTTGCTGGGCTAAAGGAAGACATGGATTTAGCGGAGGAGATGATAAAATATTTAATCGCTTATGTTTTAAAAGAACTACCGGAGGAGATGGAGTTTTTCAATAAATTCATTGATACCAATCTTTTTGCCAGACTTCAAAATGTATTAAATTCTGACTTTGCTCGCATTACCTACACAGAAGCTATAGATTTATTAATGGAAAGTGGTCATAAATTTGATTACCCAGTTAAGTGGGGAATAGACTTACAAACTGAACATGAGCGCTATATTACGGAAAAAGTATATGGCAAGCCAGTTTTTGTAACTGATTACCCTAAAGATATTAAAGCTTTCTATATGCGTCAAAATGATGATGGTAAAACAGTAGCCGCTATGGACTTGCTAGTTCCAGGAATAGGTGAAATAATTGGCGGTAGTCAAAGAGAAGAGCGCTACCTCAAACTAGAAAGTAGAATGAAAGAAATGAATTTAGATATAGAAGAGTATAGGTGGTATTTAGATACTAGAAAATACGGCACTGTGCCTCATGCTGGCTTTGGTTTAGGTTTTGAAAGAGTAATAATGTATTTATCAGGTATGGCTAATATTCGAGACGTCATTCCATTCCCCAGAACTCCTAAAAATGCTAATTTTTAAAAAAAGATAAAGAATACACTTATATATTGTTGAACTTTAAAATTTGTAAATAATGAAGAAAAAAGTAGAAAC
>CAZUDJ010000034.1:0-5349 GCA_964618575.1 uncultured Gammaproteobacteria bacterium
GTCTCTCCGTCCGCACAGAAACTAGCTTGCTTTAAATCTAAACTAAAGCAGAAGTAGTATAATTTAGATATTGATAAATAGGAGCTAGAATAGTCTTTTCTGCTTCTTTTTTTTAAGACACTACAGGCACTATCTATTTTAATGTTTAATTTATAAACATCATCTATGGAAAAAAATATAAAAAATAAAACTGAAGAACTGCTCACTCGCGGTGTTGAGGAAATAATTGACAGGGCTAATTTAGAAAAAAAACTTAAGTCAGGAAAAAAACTTCGGGTTAAATTAGGTACTGACCCCACTAGCCCTAATGTCCACTTAGGACGCTCTATTCCTTTACTAAAGCTTAGAGACTTTCAGAAGCTTGGACATCAAATAATTTTTATAATTGGCGATTTTACCGGAGTAATAGGGGACACCTCTGATAAGGACAGCGAGCGCCCCATGCTTTCAAAAGAAACCATTGCCGCAAACCTCAAAACCTATATTTCTCAAGTTTCTAAAATTATTGATATTGATAAAACAGAAATTCATTACAATAGTGAGTGGTTAAGTAAGTTAAACTACAACGACATCAGTCAGCAAGCCAACATCTTTTCTCTTAATGAGTTCATCTCTCGAGATAATATTAGCCGTAGACTTAAAGCCGGCAAAAGAGTTTCTCTTAGAGAGCTACTCTATCCTCTTATGCAAGGCTATGACTCTGTTGTGGTAAAAGCTGACGTAGAAGTGGGTGGCACCGACCAACGCTTCAACCTTTTAGCAGGACGTGACATTCAAAAAGCATACCAACAAGAACCCCAAGACATTATTACCAATCCCTTAATTGAAGGCTTAGATGGTAGAAAAATGAGCTCTAGTTTTGGTAACACTGTAAATCTTTTAGATCCTCCCAATGATATGTTTGGTAAAATCATGACTTTAAATGATGAATTTATTATTAAATATTTCACATTACTTACCAGGGTCGATGAAAAAATTATTTTAAAACACGAGACTGATTTACGAAATGGAAAAAATCCTCGTGATATAAAGATAGACCTTGCTTTTGAAATAGTACGCATGTATCACAGTGAGGCGCTCGCCACAGAAGCTAAGGCATATTTTTCTAATACTTTTTCTTCTAAAAAAACACCCAGTGATATCTCTGAATTTAAACCCAGTGACTATAATATTGTCTCCATCTTAGTAGAGTCTAAGTTAACTAAATCTAAGACTGAAGCGAGACGAGTAATAGAGCAGGGTGGCGTAAGAGTAGATAGTAAAACAATAGATGATATAAATTACGAGGTTTCAGCCCCAGGCACTTTACAGAAAGGTAAGTTAAATTTTCTTAAAATCATCTAAGTCTAAAAAATATTTTATATCTTTAAAAATTGTGCCTGAGGGCACTTTTTTTAATTAATTCTTTAAAAATTTACTTTGCCATAAATACGCAAAATTGGTAAAATTAAAATATGATAAATTTTCTACATAACTTTTTACCCACTAGTGTAATATTTAAAATTGGCCCCCTGTCTTTAAGATGGTACGGTTTATTTATGAGCCTATCTATAGTGGCTGCACTGTTAATTAGCTTTTATATAGGCAAGAAATACCTAAGTCTTAAAAAAGATTTAATTTTTGATCTCGCTTTTTGGCTTATTTTAAACGGTCTTCTAGGGGCAAGAATTTATGATGTTTTTTTACAACTACCTTACTACCTAAATCATCCCTTACAAATTGTTCAAGTTTGGAAAGGAGGGCTAGCGATACACGGAGCTATTATAGCTGGTCTTATTACTATCTTCTTTTTTGCCCGAAAGCATAAAATAGAATTTTTTAAATTAAGCGCCTTGATTGTGCCCGGGCTGGCTCTAGGACAAGCTATTGGTCGTTTTGGTAATTACTTCAATCAAGAGTTATTCGGACTACCCACTAATCTTCCTTGGGGTATTCCAATATCTAGTGCTTATCGTCCCTTAGCATATATAAATGAAACTTATTTTCATCCCACCTTCTTATATGAAAGCCTGGGTTCTTTGTTAATATTTTTAATACTTATCGCATCTTATCGCTACTTTGCAAAACGAGAGAAAATTAATTCCCACTTCTATACTTGGATAACGGCTCTTTATATGATACTATACTCGATGTTGAGGTTTTCACTTGAGTTTATTAGGATAGACTTTAGTCCAGAATTTTTAAATCTTCGCTGGCCTCAAATCATCAGCATAATAATTATTGTTGTGTCTATATTAACTATTAAATTACATCACCACCGTTATGCCAAAAGCAGAAAATAAATTAAGACGCCAAATAATGTATTTAATTGGCTTCCTCATGGCGACCTCGGTCTCCTTTTTATCATATTTCCAATCAAGTTTTCTAGAAGAGTTTATAGGAATAGGTTCTGTAAGTTTATTTTTTGTTTTCGGGAACTTAAGCACTATACTAGCTATCTCAATATTTCCCAAAGTGATTCATAAATTAGGAAATTACTTTACGGCAAAAACTATAATTATTTTATACGCTGCCTCTTTGCTTAGCATCGCCTCTGTATCAGGGCCCATTTCCGCTATCTTAAGTCTTTTATTCTTCATTATCTCTTCTAATCTTATCTGGATAAATATAGATATTTTTTTAGAGGAGGTTACCTCAGATGCAAACACAGGCAAGGTTAGGACCACCTTTTTAACCTGCATGAACTTGGGCTGGATGATAGGTCCGGCCATCTCAGCGCAATTAATTGAGATTGGTGGCTATTCACTATCAGCCCTTTCTTCAACTCTAGTCGCCCTGCCTCTTTTTCTAATTATTCTTTATAATAAAAATAATTTAAAAGATAAAGTTAAACAGCCTAAGCAAAAAACTTTAAGCAGTTTTATAGGTCTTTGGAAAAATAAAAACCTCAGAGGGGTTTTTGCCGCTGGAACAGCTCTTAATATTTTCTTTAGTGCTGCAGTTTTATACATACCCCTATACTTACATCAAAGTTTAGGTATGCCCTGGTCTCAGCTGGGTTGGATATTTTCATTTATGTTAATCCCTTTTATAATATTTGAGATACCAGTTGGGCTTTTAGCGGATAAATACTTCGGAGAAAAGGAAATGATGATACTCGGTCTTTTCGTACTATTTTGCTCACTACTACTCTTCTTTTATATAAAAAGTCCACTACCCTTGCTTTGGGCAGTGATACTATTTTTCAGTCGAGTTGGTGCGGCTATGCTTGAGGCAACTAGAGATACTTATTTTTTTAAGAATGTAAGCGCAAAAGATTTAGGATATATTAATGTTTTTAAGATGGCCACTCCCCTTGGTTATGTTATTGGCGCTTCTTTTGGTTCTTTAGCTTTACTTTTCCTTCCCTTAAATTATGTTTTTTTGTGTCTTGCTATTGTGCTTATACCAGCCTTTTATTTAATTTATTTTATAAAAGACACCAAGTAGACTTATTGACTTTAAGTGATATATCTTATAATATTTAATCAGTTTCTTGCGGGTATCGTATAGTGGTTTATTATGTCAGCCTTCCAAGCTGAAGAGACGGGTTCGATTCCCGTTACCCGCTCATAAGAAAAAACAAGCTTAAATTTAAGCTTGTTTTTTTGTATCCATTTTATTTAAAAATTTATTTTGTTTTAAGCGCTACATTAAAATTTACCGAAATCATAATTTACAATCTTCTTTCTAATTCTCCGATTTGTAACTGTCATAAACCCCATTTTAAGCCATTTGATCCCGGAAACTAGATAGCCTTCTTTTTCTATTCTTCGAGCTGAATAAAGCAGGGGGCAGTTTTTAATCATGTTAAATTTACCATGCTTTGCCAAACGAGTAACGTAGTCACAATCCTCAGACAATAAAACTTTTAAATCAAAACCTTCGATCAAGTCATGTCCTTTCTTATCTGCTATTATAGCTGCTCCTATGGCAACTGGATTTTTACCATTCTTCTTTAAACGAGAGACAAGATTACTAATACCAGAGTATAAATTATAATGAAAGCGGTTAGGATTAAACTTAATATAAAAACTAGCGGCAATAAGTTTCTCTTCTTTAAATTGCTTTAAACTGCAACTTAGAAAATCCGCTGTTAAAACTGAGTCTGCATCTAGAAAAAGCAAGGTGTCTCCTTTGGCCTGTCTAGCGCCTTCATTTCTCTGAAACGAGGGGTGCTTTATTTTATCACTAAGAAGAAATTTCGTGCCATAGCGCTTTGCTACCTCAAAAGTCTTGTCACTAGAACCTGCATCTGAGACAATGATTTCATAGTCCTTAAAATTCTGTTTATCAATAGAATCTAGTAAGCGAGGTAAATATTTCTCTTCATTTAAAGTAGGGATAATAATAGATAACATATTAAAATAGAGTTTTAGCTAATTCCCAGTAACTAGGATTACCATTTTTATATTTGTAATACCACCATTCAAGTCCCCAAAGATATGCTTTGTCAAACTTTGTATTTATTGCAAATTGAAGATTAGCTTCAAATTGCTCTAAATCAAAAGATTTGGCAGCTTCTTTGTCAGATAGGTATATAATACTTCCTTTAGGCACCCAGGGCTCAGCTTGGAGCTCAACTATGACTCTTCTTCCCTTAGGAACGTCAACTAGCCTTGCCTTAAGACGATAGAAGCTAGAGGGAAAGGGGTAGCGTATGTAGCCAAACCATTCATTCCAAACCACTCTATAAAGTGTGCTACCAAACACATCAGCTAAACGAGCCTCCTTCCTCCAAGAACTTAATTCTCCAGTTGCAGATATCATCACTGGTCTATCATCTAGGGCGCGGACAGTCGCCAGCTCTTTTTCAAAAAAAACTTCATCTACTGGTGGGCAAACACCAAATTCATTAAAATAAGGCTCGTTTTCAAGCTGCCAAGCAACTATAGAATCCTCATCTTTATAGTGATCTATTGTTGTAATTAACATCTGTATAACTCTTTCTTGAGTAAAGTCTAGGGATTTAGAATTAAGCCAATTAGGTGCGTGACACTCTGGCCAACGGGGAAGTCGCCAACCAATGTTTACTATAAAGTTAACCCCCCTTTTCTCTCCTTCAGAAATTATGTAATCATATTTAGAAAAATCAAAAACACCTGCCTCTTTTTCTATTTCATCCCAATAAATAGGTAGTCTAATCTCTTTTACATTTAAATCGTCTAATGTGGCTAAGTAGACCTCTTTCCAATCAAGACCTATCTCAGTGCAGAATTTTGTCGAAAAAGTCACTCCAAAAAAATCTGGATTATGCTTTAAATCTCTTTTTCGAGGGTAATTATCAGCGAATTTAATAAGATAAATAACAACAAATATTATAAAAAGTGCGATGAGACTTATAATAAGTATTCTCATTTTTTTTGAATT
>CAZUDJ010000035.1:0-5304 GCA_964618575.1 uncultured Gammaproteobacteria bacterium
TAATAGGCCTTAGATAAATGTCGCCTAAAACAGAATCCGGCTTACAGCTACCCTAATAACAATTTTTATTTTTATTTTAATTATTTATGAAAAAAACAGAGCTATCATTTTCAGTTGCCCTTATTCCCATTGATTATGCTGTCTTGGTCTTAGCGGGCATCTCAGCCTACTACCTACGTTTCTCTAACTGGGCTGCTTCTCGTTGGCCTATCGTTTTCAATCTACCATTTTCTGAGTATCTAAATTCAGTACTTTTGATTTCTTTTTTGTGGATAATAATATTTGCTCTTTCCGGACTTTATCAGATTAAAAGTGCTCGTAAATTAGCTCAAGAAATCCAACGTATAATTATTTCTTGTGCCGCAGGATTAGCTCTCGTTGCTATTATAATTTTTTTACAAAGAGACCTGTTTGACTCTCGCTTTATTGTTCTAAGTGGTTTTGTAATTGCTATTTTATATCTTATTTTAACCCACTCCTTTATTCGTTGGCTACAACGCTATTTATTTCGCTATGGCATAGGAGTGCGCAAGGTGGTGCTTGTTGGTAGCTCAAAAACAACAGAAAACCTAATGACAGAGTTTTCCTCTAATCCTAAAATTGGCTATGAGGTTGTCAGGCGAGTGAGAGATTTCTCTCTTCCTAGTTCACAGGAGTTGCTGGAGTTTGTAAAAGACAACGAGGTAGATGAAATCATTCAAAGTGATCCTAATTTAACTAAAACAGAAGTGCTACGCCTATATGACTTCTCAAACGATAATCATATTACCTATCGCTATGTGGCTGATTTACTGGAGGTAAAGGTGCTTAGAACTGAGGTTTCAGAAATTATGGGCATGCCTATAGTTGAGGTTAAAAAAACTACCCTCGATGGTTGGGGACGAGTCTTTAAGCGAGCCTTTGACTTAGTTTTCTCCTCTATTTTAATTGTTATTTTTTCTCCGATTATGGGTTTGGCCGCTTTAGCTATAAGGGTAGACTCTCGTGGTCCAGTATTTTTCTCCAAAAAGGATGATGGTAGTTTCTTATTTAGAGTGGGGGAGGGTGGTAAACCTTTTAAATACTTTAAATTTCGCTCTATGGTGCCTAACTCCGATAGTATGCGCTATAAAGAATTAGCTGATAAAAATATTCGCTCCGATGGCCCCATGGTCAAGATTAAAGATGATCCTCGTGTTACTAGGGTTGGCCGCTTTATTCGTCGCTACTCCATAGATGAATTGCCGGAATTATTTTTAGTCTTTATGGGCAGAATGAGTTTGGTTGGTCCCAGACCACACTTACCAGAAGAAGTGGCAAAATATGAAAATCATCACCGCAAGACTTTAACCATTAAGCCGGGCATAACTGGTTTAGCTCAAATATCTGGTCGTAGTGATCTTCTTTTTGAAGAAGAGGCAAAATTAGATATTTACTATATTGAAAATTGGACTCTTTTGCTTGATATCTCTATCTTGCTTAAAACTCCTTTAGCCGTATTTAAACCAAGAAAAACTGAGTAATAATAATATTATGAAAGTAGCTTTAATACATGATCATTTAGCCCAAGATGGCGGAGCAGAAAAAGTATTAAAAGTATTAGCTGATATGTTTCCTCAGGCTGATATTTATACTTTGCTCTATGAGAAAAAAAATGTAAATAAATATTTTAAGGGCAGAAATATTTTTACTTCTATAATTCAAAAACTACCAGGCGGAATTAAACATTATCAATGGTATTTGTTCTTAATGCCCATGGCAGTAGAATTTTTTGACCTTAGAAACTATGATCTTGTTATCTCTGATACTAGCTCTTTTGCCAAAGGAGTTATAACTGTACCAGACACTCCTCATATTTGTTATTGTCACACACCAACCCGTTATCTTTGGAGTGATACGCACCAGTATATAAATGAACTTAAGTACAATAAGTGGTTAAAGAAAGTAATTTCTATGCTTTTAAACCGCCTGCGCCTATGGGATAGACTGGCAGCCGATAGGGTAGACCATTTTATTGCTAATTCAAAGACTGTAGAAAAGAGAATAGAAAAATATTATCGCCGGCCCTCTACTGTGATTTATCCTCCGGTTGAGGTAGATAAATTTAAGATAGAAGATATTAGCGAGCAGACAAAAGAAGAGCAGTATTTTTTAATTGGTTGTCGCCTGGCACCTTATAAGCGAGTTGATATAGTTGTTGAGGCTTTTCGTGACTTACTACCAGATTATAATTTGCGTATTTTCGGCGATGGGGTAGATAAGAAAAGATTAGAGAAAATTGCTGGTGAGGCTAAAAATATAGAGTTTTTGGGCCGTGTAAGTGAAACAGAGAAAGCTAAGTTATATAGCTTGGCACAGGCTTTTATAAACCCGCAAGAAGAAGATTTTGGCATTACTGCAGTTGAGTCTATGGCCGCTGGAAGACCAGTCATTGCCTACCGCAAGGGAGGGGCAACAGAAACAGTCTTGGAGGGAAAAACCGGACTATTCTTTGATAAGCAAAACAAGGAAGCAATTGCTGAAGTAGTTTCAAATTTTAAAGATCATAAATTTGAGCCTAGCGAGATAAGAGACTGGGCTAATGATTTCTCTTGTTCTAAATTTGAAAACCAAATAAAGGATTATATTTTTTCAAAGACTGGTTTAAAAATTGATAATTAGGTATGAAAATAGCTTTTGATGCCAGAGTTTTAATGGACAAGCACTATAGCGGTGTTTCTCAGTATAGCGCTAAATTGCTGGCGTCTATCTTAAAGCTAGACAAAGAAAATAATTATTCGTTATTTTATAACTCTTATAAAAAGAAGAATATTAACCTAGAAGCCTTTGTTGCCCCCAATCTTAAGTTAAAAGGCCTAAATTATCCTAATAAAATTTTCAATTATTTCTTGCAAAAAGTACTACATCTTCCCAAGCTAGACAAGGCTTCAGGAGGGGTTGATATTTTTTTTGCACCTCATTTAAATTTTATTAGTTTAAGTGATAAAACTAAGTTTGTCATCACTGTTCATGATTTATCTTTCTTGCGTTATCCAGAATTCTTTAGTCGCAGGAAAAATTTTTGGCACAAGGCTTTGCATATTAAGAAATTACTACAAAGAGCTGAGGCTATAGTAGCGGTCTCAAATAATACCAAACATGATTTGGTGGAACTACTAGATATAGATGAAAAAAAAATTAAAGTAATTTATTCGGGAAATAACTATGAGGAAGAAAAAGAACTTTTAAATGAAACTGAGTCTAGGGACTCTAATGTTTTAGAAAAGTTTTCTTTAACTCCAGGCTATATTTTGTTTGTAGGGAACATTGAGCCACGAAAAAACATTATTAATTTAATAGAAGCTTATAATAGCTTGCGAGAGGAAAGGGAGGACTTAAAAAATGTACAACTAGTTTTAGCCGGCTCACCCGGTTGGAAACATAAAAACATATACAAGAGCCAGGAGCTCTCAAAGTATCGCGACGATATTAAATTTTTAGGTTACGTTACAGATAGTGAAAAAAGTGCGCTCTATAGACAAGCGGGTGTTTTTACCTATCCCTCATTTTATGAAGGCTTTGGTTTCCCACCTCTAGAGGCTATGGCACACTCTTTGCCGGTTGTCTCTTCTAATGTCTCTAGTCTACCTGAAGTCTTAGGTACAGCGGCTCTTTTGGTAAATCCTTTTAAAAGTGAGGATATAAAAGAAGCTCTAGTTATGGCCCTGGAAGACAAAAAATTAAGAGCATCCCTAATTGCTAAAGGCAGGCTTAGGGCTAATTTATTTTCTTGGGAAAATACAGCCAAAGAGTATTTGAAACTATTTGAAAACTTAAAGCCTTAAACTATTATTTTAAATGAAAAAAGAAATTACAAATAAGAGGAAAAGAGTTTTAGTGGCTATGTCAGGCGGAGTGGACTCAGCTGTTTCTGCTAAGCTTCTTTTAGATGAGGACTATGATGTAGAGGGTGTTTATTTAGACCTATGGAAAGACGGGGCAAGCCCGAAAGATAAAAAAGATATCATTAAGTCTGAGGGGCAAGTTGATGCGGAGAAAGTCGCTCTTAAAATTGGCCTTCCTCTTCATGTTTTAGATTACAGAAAAGTTTTTAAAGATGAGGTAGTTGATAATTTTTTAAAGGAATACGCTAGCGGGAAAACTCCTAATCCATGTGTTACTTGTAATAAAAAAATAAAAATAGGCAGCCTTATAAAATATGCCAAAAGTCTTAAGTTTGATTATTTGGCCACCGGGCACTATTTAAGTATTTTAAAAAAAGGTAAAGAATATCAATTATTTAAAGCTAAGGATGCCGATAAGGATCAAACTTATTTCCTCTATACTCTATCGCAAGCAGACTTAAAGCATCTTTTGTTTCCTTTGGGAGCTTACAAAAAAAGCGAGGTAAAGAACTTAGCTAGTAAGTTTGATTTAGGCTTAGACAATAAGCCAGAGAGTCAAGATATTTGTTTTATCTCAGGAGCGCACAATGATTTCTTAAAAAAACATTTAGAACTTAAGTCGGGCCCTATTAAACTACTGGGAAGTGATGAAACCATAGCTAAGCATCAAGGTCTAGCCCTTTATACTATAGGACAAAGGAGGGGGATAGAAATAGGTGGTAGTGGTCCTTATTACGTAGCTTCCTTTGACTATGATAAAAATATTTTATATGTAGTGCAAAATTTTGATGAAAGTGTTTTGTATAAGAATAGTTTAATTGCGACAGATGTAAATTTCTTAAGTTCTAAAAAATTAGAAAAACCCATAAAGTGCCAAGCAGTTATTCGCTATGGCCATAGATCTGAGGCCTGTGAACTTATCCCCCTTAATGGTACTGAAGTTTTGGTAAATTTTAAAACAAAACAAAGAGCGATTGCCCCTGGCCAAAGTGTAGTTTTTTATGATAAAAATAAATTATTAGGCGGTGGCATAATTAAATGATATAATCTATTTTTATAAGATAAGATAAATAAATTAAATGGCTCAAGAATTATCAGCAGTGTTTAACCGCATGCAATTAAAAAAGAAAGAACAAAGAGAGTTAAAAGCGATGTATAGAGATTCTTTATCTGTTAATGGTCACTATCAAGAAGTGCTTAAAGATCTAGAAGATTTAAAATTAAAGAAAAAAAAGATAGAGGCTGGTGTTCAGGCAGACTTTAAAGAAGAGTTTGATAAGCTTGAGGGTTTAAAATTAAACATTGCCTCAGATCAGCAATTGTTAAGTGATATTGCATTAAGTCAGTTTACCAAAGGAGAATTGCGAAAATTAGTGGATGAAAATAAGGTAGAATATGACCCCATATTTACCGTTAAATTTAAAAAAGCCTAAAGCTTGTC
>CAZUDJ010000036.1:0-5223 GCA_964618575.1 uncultured Gammaproteobacteria bacterium
AGTGGACTGGACTTTATAGTAATTTAAAAAAAATATATATTTTAACCACTATCTAATCATTAACCGAGGCAATTAATTTTTCAATTTTTTCCGCCTCTCTTTCAGTAGCATCAAACTCCCAGATAAATTTAGGAAGTCTTCTAAGTTTTATTCTATTTTTTGCTCCGGCTAACAGAGAGTGGGTTTTTGCCTTTAACTTACGCAGAGCAGTTCCGGCTAAGCGGTCGGGTAAAACTGACACTCCTATTTTGGCTTGCTTTAAATCACTTGAGCATTCAACATAAGTGATGGTAATTAAAGCATCTTCAAGTATTGCCTCACGCGCTATAGCGTTAGATAGCTCCAATTGAATTAATTCATTTATCCTGTCTATTTTTGCCATAATTAATCTTGATAAGCTACCTCTTCATCAATATGAGAAACTAAAATATCACCCACCTCTATCTCTGGTCTACCCTCATACATTATACCCGCCTCATTATCCTTTTCTACGGTTTTTACATCTTGCTTTCCTGCCTGAAGGCGGACTAGTTTACCTTCAGTAACTAAAACGTCGCCACGCCATACCTCGAGCAGGCTTTCATTTCTTAGTTCTCCATCTAAAACTTTACCGCCAACGATTTGACTCTTGGTGTCAGTTCTAAAGATAGCTAGTACTTTTAATCGACCAAGATCAACTCGTCTTATTTCTGGTTTAATTAAAAGCTTCATATCTTCTTTAACATACTCAATCAAGTCATAGATGATGGAAAAAATTTGTACTATAACTTTTCTTTCTCTAATTAAATCCTCGACTTGTGGTGACATTTTAACGTTAAAGCCTAGAATCTTAGCACCCGAGTCTTCGGCTCTTTTTACATCACCTTCGGTAATATAACCTAAACCTTTTTGAATAATACGAACTTTAACTCTATCACTATTGAGTTTAAGTAATGACTCTTCAATAGCCTCAGATGAGCCTAGGTAATCAGATTTAATTACTAAATTAACAGAAGGGATCTTGTTTTCGCTGTCCTCGTCTGCATTTAGGGAAACTATATCAGGCTCTTTAGCGCTAGATTTAATTTTTCTAATCTTTAGTCTCTGTCCTTCTCCTACAGAAAGCATATCACCTACGGTAGGAGAAATCTTTAAACCAACAATCTTAGCTGGGGCTGAAGGTTCTACAGTTTCTACATCCTCTCCTTTATAGTTTTTAAGAGCCTTGACTTTGCCATAGACTATGCCATTGAAGCAAAGCTGATCACCAATTCTTAGAGTTCCGTTTTGCACTAAAATAGTAGCCAGTGGGCCTGCTCCTTTATCAACATTGGATTCTATCACTGTTCCAACAGCCTCTGCATCTGGATTAGCTTTTAATTCACCAGACTCAGTTTCAGAGACCAGTAAAACCATATCCAGTAACTCCTCTATTCCAGTTCCATTTAAAGCTGATATGGGAACGCAAATTGTTTTACCGCCCCAATCCTCGGGGGTGATATTTAACTTAGTTGATAATTCCTGTTTTACTCTATTTACATCAGCTACCTCTTTATCAATTTTATTAATAGCGACAATGAAAGGAATCTTAGAGGCCTCTATGATGCGGTATGCTTCTATAGTTTGTTGCTTAACACCATCATCGGCTGCCACCACAAGTATTGCAATATCGGCTACCTTTGCGCCACGGCTACGCATGGCGGTAAAAGCTTCGTGACCAGGGGTGTCAATGAAAGTAAGGATGTGATCCTTACGCTTTACTTGGTAAGCTCCCATATGCTGCGTGATGCCACCTGCCTCACCAGCAGTAACATTGGTTTTACGAATAGAGTCGAGTAATTTTGTTTTACCATGATCGACGTGCCCCATCACAACTATAACCGGTGGTCTTTCAACTAAATCCTCATCTTCCTCTTTTTCCAGTATTTCCGTTAATTTTTCTTTTTCAGTTTCCTCTTGAGGTGACTCCTCCGCTAAGCTTACATCTAACTTTAAGCTCTCTCCAATAATAGCGGCTGTATCGTAATCAATTTTTTCATTAATTGAAGTAAATACTCCATTTTTCATGAGCTCAGCTAAAACGCGGTTCACTGGGATGCCAGCAATTTCGGCATAATTTCTAACACTGAGAGTTCTGGGAACACTGATTTTTTTAATCTCTTTAGGCAAAACTTCGTCTTGCTTTTTTATGGTTTCTGCTATTTTCTTCTGCTCCCATTGTCGTCTTAAAGTGGGCCAATTACGAGTGATCTTTTTGGCAGTATTATTGTCCACCTTAATAGCTTTCTGACCAATGGAAAAACCGAGCTCCGGCAACATGTCGCGCAACTCTTGAGGACTTATTCTTAAAATTCTAGCTAATTCGGTAATATTCATGAAAAATTATTATAAATTTAAATAAAAAACTCTTACTTATTTCTTAATATTACTTTAAATTTTACTTTTCGTCAACTAGGGGAGGAAGTGTTTATCCTTATCTTTATTATACTTTAGCTTCAACTTAGCAAAGATAGCTTTTTTTATTATCTTGACAAAATTGAAAATATTGTGCGATAATATCTTATCACAATAGTTCCTTTAAAAATTAAATAAGAATAATTCCCAAAAAAAGATAAAAAATGAAAAAAATTGTCGAGTTTAAAGAAAGCGCTAACAAAGAGCGAGAAGTTAAGGCTGATTACATAGAAGTTTTAAAAGCCTTGTATCACCATAACCTTATTGCCTGTGCTATTAAAAGATATATGTCTACTCGTTTTGAAGATATATATCTAGAAGAAAAATTTAAAGTAAGAATATTTTATCTAAAACATCTTGCTAAAGAAAAATTTGGCGGCTCCGCTTGTCTTGCCTGTCACCAGCAAACTATCACTAACTATCTAGAGAAACAAGGATTTAGAGCTGCATATTTTAAAGAAATGCTAGCCACTCTTTACGCCTATCCAGAACTAAAAAAGTTCCCTCTAGTTGCCTTTGGTACTGCTGCAGCTGTTGTAAATGATAGCGATGACTATATTTCACCTTTAAGCACTGTAAATGCAAAGGGTGAGTGGATGATAGATGATATTTTCCTTGATAATATTTTTTCTATTGGCAATAAGATTGATAAAATATTTTTTCTAGGAGTTAAACTTTGAAAAAAAAGAATAAGTTCGTTTTAAAAAAACGAACTTTTTTATTTTAGAAAGTTGTAAAATAGAAATAAAAAAAACCAGCACAATGTAAGTATTTACAAAAAAAGAAAGAAGTGCTAAGCTAATCTCATAAAGTTATTAAATAATCAAGCTGTTTTTGGAAAATTAGGAAGAGATAATCACTGAAACTGGTCAGAAAAAATTTTTGAAGATAAAATTATGCTATTACCTAGAAATTGTTTAACATTAGCTAAAACAAACTCAAAATTGAATAAAAATCTTCTCAAATAACACTTATTTAAAAGTGCTTATTCTTGTTTGACAAACAATTTAAATTTTTCCGCCTAATTCCAAATACAGCCAAATTTTATATGGAAATTATAAACTATGTCTTGTATTTAGTTGTTGCTCTGGGCGGTTTTTTTATTGGCTATATTGCCTACAAGAAAACTACAGAGGGCAAGATAAATACTGCTAAAGAAAAAGCTGAGAAAATTTTAGGTGACGCTAAGTCTAAAGAAAAGGAACTATTGCTTCAGGCTCAAGATAAGGCGATAGGTATTATCAGCGAATCAAAAAAAGAAGAAGCTAGTAGAAGAGCTGAG
The DNA here is from genome assembly GCA_964618575.1 of uncultured Gammaproteobacteria bacterium. GTDB lineage: Bacteria > Patescibacteriota > Patescibacteriia > Patescibacteriales > UBA12465 > UBA12465. The sequence goes on from CAZUDJ010000036.1 coordinate 3,716, forward strand.
ATCAATCAATTACAAAAACGCTTAGAGGATAGGGAAAATACCTTCTCCCATAAATTAATTGAGCTTCAAGATAAGCAACAAAAGCTTTATGACAAGGTAACAGAGGTTCAAGAAATTAAAGAAAAAATAAAAGGAATAGAGGAGGCGCAAACTACAAAACTAGAGGATATTTCCAAAATGGCCCAAGAAGAAGCTAAGGAAGTGCTCTTAAAAAGAGAAGAGGAAAAGTCTGCCGAAGATCTTTTAGTTAGAATGCGCAAGCTAGAAAATGAGAATCAAGACACTATAGAGGAAAAGGCTCGTGATTTTTTAGCTACTGCTATGCAAAGAATGGTTTCTGACTACACAGTTGAATTAAGCACTACTACTGTTGATTTACCCAATGATGAAATGAAGGGTAGAATTATTGGTCGTGAAGGTAGGAACATTAAAGCGATAGAAAACATGACTGGCGTAGAGATTATTGTAGATGACACCCCAAATGCAATAACTATCTCTGGCTTCTCCCTTATCCGTCGTCATATTGCTAAAAAAACTTTAGACTATTTAATTAAAGATGGTCGTATTCATCCTACTAAAATTGAAGATGCAGTTTTAAGTGCTAAAAAAGATATCTCTATAGATATTAAAAAGGCTGGTGAAGAGGCAATGTATGAGGTAGGTGTTACTGGTTTTGATCCTAAGTTAGTGCAAATATTAGGTCGCCTTAAATATAGAACTAGTTACGGGCAAAACACTTTAAGACACTCAGTGGAGGTGGCTCACTTAGCGGCAATGCTTGCTGAACAATTGGGAGCTAATGTCACCTTGGCTAAAAAAGGAGGACTACTGCATGATATTGGTAAAGCTGTTGACCATGAAGTCTCTGGTAATCATACAGAGATTGGTCGCGATATAGCGAAGAAATTTAATCTTCCCCCAGAAATAATTGCCCCCATTGAAAGTCACCACGATGACCATCCCTCTTCTCTTATCTCTGTTATCGTTAAAGTAGCTGATGCAATTTCCTCAGCTAGACCAGGAGCAAGACGTGATAGTTTTGAAAACTATATTCAAAGACTAGAGGAATTAGAAAAAATTGCTCTTAGCTTTCCAGGCATTGAAAAAGCCTATGCCATTCAAGCTGGACGTGAAGTTAGAGTATTTGTAGAACCAGAAAAGATTGGTGATTTAGAATCTCATAACCTAGCCCGAGAAATTGCTAAAAAGATAGAAAATGAGTTAAAATACCCAGGAGAGATAAAAGTAAACGTGATTCGTGAAATGCGAGTAACAGAATATGCTCGTTAATTTATAAGACTTGTCAAATAAAAGAAAACAAGTTAAAATAGTGAAATATGAACAAAGCACAACTCATCGACAAAATATACAATGAAGTTGAGGGTTTGAGTAAAAAGCAGGTCGAGAAAATGATCGATACTTTTACCAATACTGTTATTTCTGAACTTAAAGAAGACCGCGAAGTGACTATAGCTGGTTTTGGCACTTTCTTATCTCGGATACGCTAT
>CAZUDJ010000037.1:0-5219 GCA_964618575.1 uncultured Gammaproteobacteria bacterium
TGCTTGTAGCAGGTACATGAAGACTTCCATCGCTTGTTGGGTGAACATAGTTATTATATAATGTATCAAAGTAAGTCTTTAATGTTGCTTTAATATTGCTCCAAGAAAGCTTCTTTATAATAGTATCAGTAGAGTCTACTAATCCAACTAAATCTGCATTTGCAGGAGTTGTTTTTCCTAATGCACCATTAATTAAAGTACCAAGTCTTGTTGCCGTTTCATCACCAGTGTTCGTACCACTTGTATTTACTAACCTATCTAATTCACTTTCAACATTCGATAAAATATTTGTTTTTAAATTGCCTAAAGTAATTCCTTTCGTATCATCATTATCAGTAGAAACATCTGTAAACGGAATTTTATCAGTATCCACAATAGTTGTCTCTACTGTTGCATTCTTAATCAAAGGCTCTTTTAAGCCAAGAGAAGTAAGAATCTCCGCATCTATGTAAGGTAAAAGACTCCAAGTGGTTGTTCCATCTCCAACCTTGCCTCTTTTATTTGTTATATCCCAACCAATTTCACCATCTCCTAAAATAGGATTGGCAGATTCCCAATTAGAGGCAGAATCTCTTTTATGTCTAATTTGCGCATTTATTAGTTTATCTGCCATTTAATCCTCCTTTAATGTTTAAGGTGTGTTAGAATCCCCACCGTTTATTATTAGTGTATTCGTTCCCTGTGTAAACAAATCTGTTGATATAGTTGTAATTCCTAAATCAAGTTGCGTCTTATCAACAGACAAAGTAGCGCTAATTCCGTTACTAACGTTCACTGTGTCTATATGTGTATCTTTGTCGTTGCTCCAAGTAGGTGTTGTACCAACTGTCTTAAGAACTTGTCCATCTGACCCTTGAGGTAACGTCTTAATATCTCTACCACCAGAATCGCCAACTACCAGTTGACTTGCAGATAATGTAGTTGAAGAAGTAGCATTCATACTAGAGTCAAAGGAGAAAAAATCCCAATTGCCAACTACAGAAGTATAATTTGCTGAGGTTGCTGCCACTGTACCATCCATATTACAAATTATAAGGTCACCAGTATGTACTTTAATACCGTTTATACGCCCATTCACATTTATTTTGTATGTATTTCCTTTTTCGGCGGCAGGAGTTAACGCACCGTATTCTCCCGTGTCACCACCTGCGAGCGCACCACTATATACCATCCCATCTGCCAAATCTGCGAGAGCGTTTTCAAGTTTACTCAGCGCCTTTGCCATAGTATCAGTATTTGTTATTGTTCCCGCATCCGTACTTTTTGTGTATCCAGACAGAAGAAGATTAACTGCATTAATTCGTGTCCACTGTTCTGGCGCACTTGCATCAAAACCAACAACTACCTTCCCCTCATCAACACTTAGCGCATCAACCAAGTCTAAGTTGGCAAGCTCATTCTCAAGCTTACTAAAAGCAGTTTCCAAACTATCATTAGCTGAAATTGCACCTGCGGCCGCGGCCTTCGTATAACCAACCATTTTTAAGTCTTCTACATCTGTTTGCTTTAGTGTTGTATTGCCCTCTAAACCAGTTAGTACCTTACCCGTATTATTCACCACATTTGAAACTTTCGTATCATTGTCTGTTGAACTTACAAGTATTCCTGTACTATCCTTAGAAACTGTTGTGGCGCCATCGCCTCTAATATTCACATTTTGAACGGTAGAGTCTGAGTCTGTTAACTTGATATTTGCACCACCATCGCTAGCTTCAGCGCTCAAACCGTAGGACTTCCCTTCATTCTTAGTCCACGTGTAAGTAGTTCCACTAATTGCAGTACATTGATATAGTTCAACTGTACCCAAATTTACGACATAAAGCTGACCTAAGGAACCTTTTGTACTTGATGTTGGTGCGGCCGTGCCTTGTAGTATCGTTGTTTGTGATGGAAGTTGCTCCCAAGTTGAGGTGCCGTTACCTATTTTAAATTCTTCTACTAGTCCAGTAGACTCATTAAAGGATAAACCTGCCTCACCTTTTAGCAACACTTTTGTTTTGTGAAGCTCCCAATCACTTTTAGTCGCATTTCTCAATAAAACTTTACTTAATAACGTTACATTTGACATAATTTGCCTCCTTTATAAATTGGCGCCTCCGCCATTTATTATTTCTATATCATTATAATCACTTCCAACTACATAATAATAACTATCATTACTATCCCACCTATAACTCTTATTTACCGATTGATCTATATATAATACGTTCGATTCTCCAACACTCGGAAAAGAGAGTGTGGAAGTAAACTGTCTTATAGTTTCTTTAAAAATTGGAATTCCCTCTAATGAGGGGCTCATATCTACACCTTTTTCAGGCTCTGCACTTTTAAGCGTTACCACATTAGGACTCTTATCTATTCGCATATTTATCATACTAAATCACCTCTGTAAATAGAGTGTCACTCATTTTAAGAGGAGTAATCTCAGTCTTATCCACATTCCCATCTGTATAGTTAATTTGAGCTTCTACATAGAAAACTTTACTAAATAGCTGCGTTTCCTCTTGCGTAAAAGGAATCATAAATATTTCTGGCTCATACTGTATCTCACCAGGATAGACTTTCTGAATCATAGGTAGAGAAACCATATCGCTTTTCTGTCTAAATGTGAAAATTATTTTAGCCACTTCACCAATTTCAACTCCAAGGTTGATTAGCAAGGTAGGCGTAGTTCCTTGTTTAAGCATACACTTCCTCCTTACCCGCACTTAATTGCTATATACGCATTTCCCATATTACCATCTTTAGCTCTAACAATTACTGCGTCTCCTATTGTTAAGTTAACACCACTTTTATTTTTTAAGGCAGAATAGACACCATCTTCTCCAGCAATGTAGACGCTAAAACTACCATCTCCATTATTACCCTTAATAGTGCCAAAAAAACTATACTCCAAGTTGCGTATTTTACCAATTTCCTGCCTAACGATTTCACGAATTATTTTTACAAACTCATTTCTTTCCTGATCTGTCATATAAATCACCTACCCTCTATCTTGATAAAATGGCAAACTATTTATGTTTGTGCAAGTTATATTAATTGTACCTACAGTTGATAATGGTATTGCAATTGCTTGGATTATAAATCTTTGCTTATGATAGTTTAAGAATCTATCAGTAATTGCAACACAATTATTAACATCCAAGTGAACCATATATGAAGACACAATTTCCATACTCAATTGCATAATTGAGATTTTGTTTAGCTCATAGTCTGCACGTTGTTGCGCGAGAGCCTCTGAATATATATTACTGTCCTCAATATATAGGTTTTTCTTACCTATCTTATTAATTCTTGTTGGAGATTGTGGATTATTATTTTCTGCAAGTGCTCTAAATAGAGTACCACCATTCACGTTTCCACCAACAATAGTTATTCTATTCTTAACTGCTGCAAAATCATACATGAGTTGGGAGCTACAATATTCAAGCTCTTGATCATCATAGTACCATAGTGTAGGCTTCTGCATGTTCTGAATTTCCTTAATTCCACTTCTAACTATTAAGTTTCCTTCTACTCCATACCAAATATCTGCACCAATCATATTGGCCATTTCAACCAACATTGAACCTAGGGAGTCGTTTGGTGACTTAGTAATTGTGTAATAGGTAACCACATTTTTAAAGCTTGAGTCGAAAACTACTGGTTTACTATCAATGGGATATCCATTGCCATTGTTCTCCATTAATATGTCCTGAATTGCTTTTCGTATACTTTTTCCTTGCGGAATTTCATAGGCAGCCTCAATTACTCCACCTAAAGTTCCATCTATTAGTGCGAACTTATCATTACACTCCATTGATATATTATTGTCGGCACTCATTCTCATTGCATTTGGATTGGAAACTACAAAAATTCCTGCTGGATTATAGTAAACATCGCCATTAGGCATTTCTATTCCTAACTCTAGTTTAAACTTAGTATTTATCCATATATAGCCGCTGTTTTCGTTTGGTGTATACTTTCCACTTTTATTGTTTAGTGTGAAAGATAAACTTCTTCTTTGTCCCTGTTGATAGTTTATTGCCAAATTACCCGAATCTGCAACTAGGTCTGGTGTTATATCCTCTCTAACTGTTTCGTCTATATTCAAAATCGAAATTTTAAATTTTGGTTTAATAATTTTCGACTTAATTACTTCTTGATATAAGAGAGGATCTATTTCGTTAAAGTTATAATCAGACATATAAATCCTCCCTATTTTCCAATAATATTAATTTTATCTAGTGACTCAATTTCTATGAAGTTGAAGTCTATTGTTGTAACTTGTTCTTCAAGCTCATCTTGATACTTAAAGTTATTACCTATTGTCTCAACTAAATATGCATTTCCTTTTGTATCTCGTAAGAATTTTAAACTATCGTCTGCAATTAACTTTTGAAATTGTTTTTGTCTTTCTACTGTATCCTCAAAAAAATCATTCTCATATTTACCTAAAAGACACTTAAGTGTATTTGTAGAATAGTTTTTCTTTCCAGTATTAAATGATGGGTATTTTGAGTTGCTATTTACTTGAAACTTTTCAATATTTTGTGTTAGTTTTCCAGACTCTAAATTTAGTTGTAGTGTCCAGTTGTTTTGTATGTCTGCATAATATAAGTTGTCTACATTGCTTTTATCTAACTTTAGAAGCGACCAATCCGACCATGCGGCCGCCGTATATTCGTTCGCCTTTAACTCCAACCCAATCATTGACTCTGTAATTGGGAAGATTACGTATTTGTATTCTTTATTGTTTCGTACATTATAGTCTATAATATTGTTTGTGTGTACTGGCAAATGGGCTATAAAGCGCAGAGCCAATGAGCCTGGTTCTTGTCTATATACAAGCCAACTCACGATGTTTTCTTCTAACCCCACAATATTTCCAGCATTTAACGTATTACTAAATAGAGCTAAGAGTAATGTTGGGTTAATCCATTCGGGAGCGTAGTTGTAAACTCTACTACTCTCAACTAAGGCTGGTGAAGCTATGTCATTGTAGACCCATAAATAGTCACAAGTGCTATCGCCATAAATTGTACATTTATTATATGAAATTAAGTTTGACATAGCTTTCCTCCTTTTTAATATCCATATTCCTCAAGTCTGTCTGTAACCATTTGGTCAACTTCTTCTTGAGTTAATTTACCAGCGGCAACTAGTTTGTTAAGAGTTTCAATGCTCACCAAATTTTTCATATATTTATCATACCAACTCATCTAAATCACCCCCGCAAT
>CAZUDJ010000038.1:0-5205 GCA_964618575.1 uncultured Gammaproteobacteria bacterium
TTTTTTATTTAAAACCTGATAACTATCTGATAGTTTGAAAATAAATTATTTTTCTTCACTTATATTTTTCTCTATAAACTGGGAAAAGTTAAGCAATTCTTCATCAAAAAATCTCGGCGCAATTAATTGAATTCCTAGTGGTAGCTTCTTCCCCTCTACATCCATACTTAGGGTGGGTATAGAAACTGCTGGTAGTCCGGCTAGAGAAACACCACTGACAAAAACATCCTCTAAATACATATCTAAAGTGTCGCTTTGCTCACCTAGTTTAAAAGCGGGATGTGGGCTAGTTGGGGTAAGTATAAAATCTACTTTTTTAAAAGCCAAATTGAAATCTTTAATGATATAGGTTCTTACTGCCTGGGCTTTTTTATAATAAGCCTCATAGTAGCCAGCGGACAAGGCATAGGTGCCAAGCATTATTCTAAGTTTTGCCTCTTTGCCAAAGCCCTCCCCTCGATTAGCTTGATAGAAATCATTTAAATTAATAATTCCTTCCTTTTGCAGACCAAAAGCAATGCCATCAAAGCGAGCTAAGTTAGAGCTGATCTCAGAAGGGGTAATTATGTAATAGGCGGCAATGGCATATTTACTGTGAGGCAAGCTTATCTCTACTACCTTTGCTCCCCGAGCTTCAAGTTTCTCACTAATATTTTTAACTTTTTTTCTTATTTTTTTATCTAAATTTTTTGAGAAATACTCCTTAGGTAAACCGATACTGATTCCCGATAAATCTTTATTTTTATAAGCCTTTTTTAAATCTTCTGATTTTTTTCTAGCTAAAAGAGGAGAGCTATAATCTATCGTTTCTTTTGCTTGCTTAATATAGCCCACAGGAGTACTACTTGCATCTAAGCTATCTACTCCCCCTAAAATAGAAAAAACTAAAGCAGCATCGCTAGCTGATTTAGCAATAGGACCAAGTACATCAGTTGATGAAGTCATAGAAAGCAGCCCAAAGCGTGATATACGCCCATAACTAGGCTTTAGACCAAAGACACCGCAAAAGCTCGCTGGCTGACGAATAGAGCCTCCTGTGTCTGATCCTAAGGCAAATAGACACATGTTAGCCGCTACTGCAGCAGCACTGCCTCCGGAAGAACCTCCGGCTACCCGACTTAGATCGTGAGGATTTTTAGTCGGCCCAAAAGCTGAATTCTCAGTTGAGGCGCCATGGGCAAATTCATCTAAATTAGTCTTGCCGAGCAAGACTGCTCCGGCTTTTTTTAATTTTAAAATAGCTGTGGCATCATAAGGGGCAATATAGTTTTCTAAAATCTTAGAAGCGGCGGTAGTTCTTAGGCCCTTGGTCATTATATTGTCTTTGCAAAGATAGGGTATACCTAAAAGAGCGCCCTTCTCTCCTTTAGCTATTCTTAAGTCAGCCTCCCTTGCCTCAGCCATAGCTTGATCTTTGCTAACTAAAAGACAGGCATTTAAATCCGCATCTAATCTTTCAATCTGATCTAAACAAGCCTTAGTTAAATCTTGCGAACTTATCTCGCCTTTATCTAATCTTAGTCTTGCCTCTTTAATTGTTAGTTCGTTTAAATTCATTTTATTTACTAGACGTGATTATGAAAAAATAAATGTCTTATAAAACTCGCTTTACCTTAAAAGACCCGTCTTCCCTTTCTCCTTGTTTTAAAGCTAGTTCTAGCTCAGCTCTGTCCCAATTTTCTACCTTATCATCACGAAAAACATCCATCAGACCATCTAGTTGCGCTGTCTCTCCGACTCCTTCTGTATCTAGCTCATTTAAGGTTTGCACGAAACTCAAAATACTGCCTAGCTCTTTGCTATACATTTCTACTTCAGTCTCACTTAGTTTTAATCGAGCTAGCTTAGCGACATGCTCTACTTCGCTTTTTTTAAGTTTCATATATTAATTTATAAACAATACTTATTATTCTTTATTTAGGAGCTCTATAAACTCACTTTCATTTAAAGTTTTAATACCAGCTTTCTTAGCTTTTGTAAGTTTAGACCCTGGACTATCGCCATATACTAAATAGTCTAAATCTTTTCTAATACTATCTTTAGTTTTGCCCCCTAGTGCCTTTATTCTATCTTTTGCCGCTTGCCGTGTCAAACTAGATAGTGTGCCAGTCAGGACAAAAGTTTTACCCTCCACTTCTTCATTCTTCCCTACTATAGAGCTGTCTAAACTGGAGTTAATTTTTAGCTTTAGACCATTTTTCTCAAGTTTGGCGATAAACTTCAAATTATCATCATTGTTAAAATAATCATAAATACTATTTGCCACTACTTCACCTATGTCTGCTAAATTACTTAAATATTCTTGGCTCCTGCTTTTAAAATAAGCACTTAAGGCACTAGGAGAAACTTCTTCACTAAGACTAAGCTTGTGCTCTTTTTCTGTCTTTAGAAAATCACTAGCTAAAGTAGCGGCCGTTTCCTCTCCCACGTGACGGATGCCAAGAGCATAGATAAAATGAGCTAAGTCTATTTTTTTTCGCTCTGAGATAAGCTTGACAATATTATCAGCTTTCTTCTCCCCTATGCGCTCGAGTTCCAATAAGTCAGACTTCTTTAAGGTATAAAGATCAGCGGCGTCTTTAATTAGGCCAGAGGTCATAAATTGCTCAATTAACTTCGGGCCTAATCCGGCTAAATCAGCTCCTCCTTTGGAAACAAAATGGTATATTTGTCGTAGTGACACAGCGTAGCAATTAGGATTGGTGCAGCGATAAGCTACCTCACCACTTAGTCTCTCCACCTCACCCTCACAACGAGGACACTTACTGGGCACTTTAATAGTTTTTTCATTACCGATACGTAAAGACTTAATAAGCGATGTTATTTTGGGAATAACGTCACCAGAGCGTTCAAGTATAATGGTGTCATTTATTTTAATCCCTAATCTATTTATTTCATCAAAGTTATGCAGTGTCGCTCGTGAGATAAGGGCTCCACCTACCCGAACTGGCTCTAAGACGGCAATAGGGGTTAGTACTCCGGTGCGACCAAGTTGCCAAACTACATCTAAGAGTTTTGTTTCAGCCTGCTCAGCGGAAAACTTATAAGCCATCATATAGCGTGGCGCTTTGCCGACGACGCCTAAAGTAGGCCACAGGCGTAAATCGTTTACCTTTACCACCACCCCATCAATTTCAAAGTCCAAGGCCTCTCTTTTTTTCTCTACTTGAGTATAAAAAGCAAATACTTCTTCTAGATTTTTAGCGATACTATTATTTGCCAAGACTTTAAAACCAAGTAAACGAAGCAAGCCATCTAGTTGATGCTTGTAGTATATTAAAGACCCTCTTTCCTCTTGGGGAAATATTAAGTCATAAGCAAAGAAATCTAATTGTCTTGAGGCAGTAATCTTAGGATCAAGTTGGCGAATAGAGCCCGCTACTGCATTTCTTGTATTAGCTAACTTCGCTTTTCCTGCTTTTACATTATTTTTATTTAATTTTTTAAAAATACTTTTTTTAATTATCGCCTCCCCTCTTACCTCAAGCTTGCCTGAATTTATATATGATAATAATTTAGCTAAATTATTTTTTTCTATACCGATATTTAATAATTCTTTTTCAGAAACGCTCCTTATTGCTAAAGGAACGCTAGCTATAGTTCTTACATTCTGGCTAACATTTTCGCCTATACGTCCATTGCCTCTGGTGGCAGCTAAACTTAGCTTTTTGCTTTGATAGCGGATGCTAATAGCTAGCCCATCAAGCTTGAGTTCGCAGTAGTAATCTTCTTTAAATGCACGTTTTAAATAGTTTTCATTTCTCTTTTGCCAAGCTACCATATCGTCTTCAGAGAAGGCATCAAAAAGAGAAACCATAGGAAGTAAATGACTAACTTTTTCAAATTTATCCAAAGCTTCTCCCGCTACTCTTTGTGTGGGAGAGTCGGGAGTAATTAAGTCGGGATAAGCTAGCTCTAGTTTAAAAAGATCGGACTTTAGGCCGTCTAATACAGCTTCATCCATAGTTTCTTTATCTAAAACATGATAGTTATAGCGCTGCTTATCTATTTCTTTACGCAGTTTTTCAATTTTTTTCTCCGCCTCCAATTTATTCATAGCAAGACATAAAAACAAAATATTTATAATTATTTCTAGTCTAATTATAACACAAAAGCCCTGCCTTGGGCAGAGCTTTTATAATCTTCCTATTTATTATTTAATACTACTCAGTAGCATTAGGAGTAGATCCCCCTTCTTGTGGTGGTAGACTCTGGTTGATGAAACCAACAATATCATTTACAGTCTTTGAATTTTGCGTTGCAAATTCTTCAAGTTGAGCTAAGCGCATATTTTGATTATTGATTCTAGCGGTAAATTGCCAAAACATCATAATCATAGCTCCAAAAATGATACCAACTACTAAGGGGAAAATTAAATCTTTTTTCATAGAATTATTATTGTTATACCTCTTGGCAGTAGTTGCCAAGCTAGGTCTTTTTTTTATAGTTTTAGTTTTAGTTTTTTTCGTTTTACTAATTATTGGGCGTTGCATTGATATTGGCATTAAAGAAATTTACAATTTCACTTACTGTCCCTGAGTTTTCCACCACCATCGTTTGGATGTTAACTAATTTTTTATCCATACGATTTAAGGAGATGTAAAAATAAGTCAGCAGGCCAGCTAGGAGCGCTAAAATAACTACAGCACTCACCTTGTTTATCATTGTGTTTTTCATATTGTTTTTTAAATAAACTTGAAAAAGAAAACTTGTCTCTTTTTATAATATTAATTTCTAAACTTTATTCTTCTATTATAGCATTTTAAAAATAATATTCAAATTGCTTTAACGTACTACTATTATCTCTCCACTAGCACTAGAATTTATCCCACCGCAAGACTCACAGTAGAACTTAAAGCGCCCCTCTAGGTTGGCTTGGAAGCTAAGCTTCCCCATTTCTCCTTGGGCTATATTTTTTTTCATATTGTAACCTTGCAAGACTATGTCATAATTCTTGTCTATCGCTAAGATAGAAATATCGACTATATCATTATATTTTACAATAATTTGTAAAGGAACAAATTTATTAGCCTCGCCCTTAATCTCAAAACGCCTTACACTGGGCTCAGAGCTATTGCCACTTTGTGGAGGCAAGACGTCATGAGGCACAGCCACTATATCTTTTAGCTCTTCGGGGACCTTCTCCCCTGCTTCTGGAACTGCCACGCCTGTAGGCACTGGCTGCCTAAATTCATCTGCTTCCCA
>CAZUDJ010000039.1:0-5166 GCA_964618575.1 uncultured Gammaproteobacteria bacterium
ATATCTCAGAGAGGTTAAATGCTCAATACGGTGATTTTTTAGACGATAATGCGCAGATTAAAATGGAGGGTGATGACCTGGAGCTAAGTGAAACGATAGTAAGGGGAAAAGAAAATCTATGGGCTAGCGATGTGGGTAAGACACGTGAAGATATGCTTAGCTCTCGTGAAAAAAATCCAGCCAACATCGCTGAAATTGCCGCCACCCTTCTGTTTGACAAAATTTTAAATAAAGATTTTATTATCGTGCGCGCTTCAACTTATGATGATTATGAAAATGGCGCCGACCAACTAATTATTGATAAGCAAAGCGGAGCTGTTATCTGTGGTTTAGATGATGCTATTTTAGGTGAGAGTCTAAAAGACACTGGTGAGAAAAAAGCTCTTAAAATTGATAAGAAAATGAAAAAAGGCGGTGCGCAAATCAAATACGGTGCCACGGTAAATAAAGGTGTCTTAGAAAGGAAAAGCTTAAACAATGTTCCTATATTTTATTTCAATCTGGCAAAAAATGAGATGAATAAAATATTAAACTCACTTAGCTCTGATAATTTAGAAATAACTTTAGAAGAAAAGAAGGTCTATACAAAGCTGATTAATTCTCTACTTGATCAAAGTAATAAGTACCAACAAGATAGTAGCTTAAACCCTAGATTAAAAAACAATATCTATAAATTTCAACCTTCACTTAATAAAATGAGGGACTACCTAGGAAGTCCTGAGGCTAATTAAACCAGTTACTCCCTTGCTTAAAAGCAAGGTTAAGACAGGAGAGCTCTTCTTATTTTTTTAAAATATAGACCTTTTTTGTCTTTCCTAAAAGAATACTTAATGATAATATTAAAGCATGTTAAAACAAACAAACAAACTATTGATTATAGATGGCAACGCTTTAATTCATCGTAGTTTCCATGCACTTCCACCCAGCCTTAGAACAAAGGATGGGGTCTTGGTAAACGCTGTCTATGGCTTTAGCTCTTTTTTACTAAGTGCTCTTATTGAATTTAAGCCGAAATATGTAATTCTCACCCTTGATATGGCGGGACCAACTTTTAGACACGAGAGCTATAAAGAGTACAAGGCAACACGAGTGAAGGCAGCTGATGAGCTTTATGAGCAGATCCCCTTGGTAAAAGAAGTGGCTAAGTCTCTTTCTATTCCCATTTTTGAAAAAAGTGGATTTGAGGCTGATGATCTCATTGGTTCCTTAAGTCTCCAAGCAGAAAATGAAAAAAATTTAGAAGTTATAATTGTAACGGGCGACCTTGATACCTTGCAGTTAGTTAGTCCGCAAACCAAAGTTTACACCATGAGTCGCGGCCTTAGCGATAGCGTTATCTATGATATTGCTAAAGTAAAGGAAAGGTATTCTCTTAGCCCAAGTCAAATTATTGACTATAAGGCTTTAGCTGGTGACCCTAGTGACAACATTCCTGGCGCAAAGGGTATAGGAGCAAAAACCGCTACTGAACTTTTACTTAAGCATAAAAGTATTAAAGGAATTTACCAAGCAATAGAGAGTGGTACTTTAGAGACAAAACCTAGAACCAAGGAGCTGCTTCTTGCTTCAAAAGATAATGTTATGCTTAGCTACGAGCTGGCTACTATCGATTGCCACGCTCCCATTTCTCTATCCTTGAAAGAGGCTGAATTTAAAATAACAAATATAGAAGGAGTTTTAAATCTTTTCCAAGAATTTCAATTTAAATCTCTTTTAAATAAATTAAAACAATTAAGCGGAGATAATCTTAACGCTAAAAGCGAGGCTCTTTTTGACTCTGCTCAAAATTCGGGTAAGAAAAAAACGGCCAAAAATATATCCGCTCCTAGTCATAGCTTAATTGAGAGCGCCAAGGATTTAAAAAACCTAGTCTCTGTTTTGGAAAAACAAAAGTTTATTAGTTTGGGACTAGAGCTAGATAACAAGGACTTAAGACCTACTGCTCTATCTTTTTTAGCAGATAATAAGAGCTACTACCTCCCTTATGAAAAATCTAATTTAGCGCAGGTAAAAAGTATTTTAGAAAATAAAGAGATTAAAAAAACTGGCTACGACCTAAAACTAATTTTTGAAAAATTAAGTGAAGATAAGATATTTTTGGCTGGCATTTATTTTGATGTCTTAGTTGCCGCTTATTTAATTAATCCTGGTAACAGAAATTATCAACTAGAAAATATTATCTACAGTGAACTAGGTTTAATTGACTCAAGCAAAGATAAAATCGCATCAGGCAGCTCGACACAGCTTAGTCTTGATTTAGAGATTGATACAAAAGACAGGGCCCAGCTAGTCTGTGAGAAGCTTTATAAGACCCACTTACTCGCCCCTCTTTTAAAAGAGCAATTAAAAGAAAAAGCTTTGTGGGATATTTTTACAAACATCGAAATGCCTCTAGTTCCTATTTTGGGCAAAATGCAATACTTTGGGATAAAGATTGATTTAGAGATATTAGCAAGCCTTGAAAAAGAAGTTCTTAAAAAAATTAAAGATCTAGAGAAGAAAATTTATAAGGCAGCCGGAAAAGAATTTAATATAAATTCCCCCAAGCAACTAAAAGAAATTTTATTTGAAGACTTAAAACTCTCAAGCCAGGGAATTAAAAAAACTAAGACTGGTTTTTCTACTGCTGAAGATGAGCTTGCTAAATTAAAAGATGCTCATAAGATAATTCCTCATATTTTAAGTTACCGGGAGTTAGCCAAACTTGAGTCAACCTACCTAAAAGCGCTTCCCAAACTGGTAAACCCTAAGACCGGACGCATTCACTCCCACTTTAACCAAGTCGTAACTGCCACCGGAAGACTGTCTTCACATGATCCTAATTTACAAAATATACCAACTAAGACTAAAGAAGGGCGCCGTATACGTAAAGCCTTTGTTGCAAAAGAAGGTTATAAGCTCCTTGGTTTTGACTACTCTCAAATTGAACTCCGGGTAGCGGCCCATTTTTCAGGTGATAAAAATATGGTGACCGCCTTTAAGTCAGGTATAGATATACACAGTGAAACAGCTGCCAAGATAAACGAGGTAAAGCGAGAAGATGTAAGTCATAAAATGCGCCAAGAAGCAAAAGCAATTAACTTTGGTATACTCTATGGACAGGGGCCACACGGTCTTAGTCAAAATGCCGGTATTCCTTATAAACAAGCTAGTGAATTTATAGAAAAATATTTCCTCAGCTATCCAAAGATAAAAGAAATGGTAGATGGTTTTATTTTAGAAACAAAAGAAAAAGGCTACGCCAGTACTCTAATAGGTAGAAAAAGAAATCTTCCCGAAATAAACTCTAGTATGCCCATTTTGCGTAAAAGCGCGGAGAGGATGGCAGTAAATACCCCCATCCAAGGAACAGCGGCTGATATAATAAAACAAGCCATGATAAATATTGCCAACTTAATTTATGACAAAGAGGATGAAATTAAACTAATACTGCAAATTCATGATGAGTTAATATTTGAAATTAAAGAAGATAGTCTAGAAAACTACATACCTAAGTTAAAGGAGATTATGGAAAACACTACTAAACTTAAAGTTCCTCTAAAAATAGAATACTCCCTTGGTGATAATTGGGATGACTTAAAATAAATAATTATGAGCACAGAAAAAAAAGAAAACACAAATTTAAAAAATATTGCTCTACTTGGCCTTGGTAAAGACAACCTGGCCCTTCTTCATTTATTGGAAAAACACAAAGCGCCCGTAATAGTTACAATTTGCGACTTTAGACAAAAAGATAAACTTCCTAAACTTAATTTAAAAAATATTAAAGTCATCTACCAACTTGAAGGCTCTTTTAACACTGAACTAGAAAAATTTGATATTTTGTATCGCTCCCCCGGTTGGCCTTTAAATTGCCCTGGCATTAAAGCTGCTCAGAAATTAAACAAAAAAATTGAAGTAACAAGCGCCTTAAATCTTTTCTTTGATCTTTGTGCTAGCAAAAATATAATCGGTGTAAGTGGTACCAAAGGCAAAGGTACAACAGCTACTTTAATTTATAAAATTCTAAAATCCGCCTACAAAGATAAGCGTAAAGTGTTTTTGGGAGGAAACATCGGCATCGCACCCTTATCTTTTTTAGAAAAAATCCAAACAAATGATTATGTGGTACTTGAACTCTCCAGTTTTCAACTTGAAGATTTAAAACACTCCCCCAAAATAGCGATACTTACTAATTTATTTCCTGAACACTTAGCGCCGGCTGATCCTAATAATCCTAATTACCACTCTTCATTAAATACTTATTTTAAAGCTAAGCTAAATATTGCCAAAGGAAATGGCAATAAATTCTTAATTGCCAACTCGTCTCTCAAAGACAGGCTAGAAAAATCAAAACTAGAAAAAAGTATTATTTATTTTTCCAAAAGTGAACTTCCAACAAAGCTGGTGGGTGATTATAATAAGGAAAATATTGCCGCAGGTGTAGCCTTGGCTAAACTTTTAAAAATAAAACCTTCGGTCTATGAGCCTGTTGTCGCTAAATTTGGCAACCTCGAACACAGGCTTCGTCTGGTGGCTAAAAAAAATGGCGTTAAGTACTACAATAATAGCTTTTCCACTACCCCTGAAAGTAGTATCTTAGACCTTAAGTCATTTTCTGGCGGGATTATCCAAATTGCTGGCGGGGCGGACAAAGGGGCTAGTTTTAAAAATCTAGCTAAGACGATTTTAGAAAAAACCTCTCACTTAATACTCCTACCTGGCAAAGGTTCTGAAAAAATAGCTCAGGAATTAGAAAAAATTAAATTCCCTAAAGCCAGACTTCATTTTGCTACTAGCATGGAAGCTGCAGTAGAAAAAGCCTTTGGGCTAGCTAAGTCTGGTGATACGGTTTTACTTTCTACCGCTTGTGCTAGTTTTGGAATTTTTAAGAACTATAAAGAACGAGGCGAGTTATTTGAAAAGTACGTAAACAAAATTAAAACCTCTTAAAAGATAAACCTTAGCAACTTATGATAATATTTTTACACGGCCCCGATACTTTTCGCTCCCGCCGTATTCTAGAAGAAATGAAAACTAAATTTATTGCTCAGTCAAGTAGCAATGACAATAGTTTAGACTCCATAGATGGAGAGCTTTTAAATATTTCCCATATTGCTGAAAAATTAAGCACCTCCTCTCTTTTTTCCCAAAAAAGAATGATAATAGTAGAAAATATATTTAATA
>CAZUDJ010000040.1:0-5077 GCA_964618575.1 uncultured Gammaproteobacteria bacterium
AAGAATTTATTAAAGCTGCTAAATTTATAAATAATCCTGAGACTTTAAATATAGGAGCTCGTCGCTTGTCGGTGTCAACCGCAGGTATAGTACCAGGCATTAAGCGTTTAAGTGGAGAAAAAATGCAAATAAATCTTGCTATATCTTTGCACGCTGCAAGTGATACAATAAGGCAAAAGTTAATGCCTCACGCCTCTAAGTATAAAATAGATGATATTTTAAAAAGTGTAGATGCCTATATAAATAGAACTGGCCGAAGGGTTATGTTTGAGTATTTGATGTTAAAGGGAGTAAATGATAGTCCGACGGACGCTAAAAATCTAGCCAGACTACTTCGTCGCCCTCTATATTTTTTAAATCTTATCCCTTATAACGACACTGGTGTTTATCAAGCCTCTAGTAAAGAAACGATGGAAAGCTTTCAAAAAATATTAGAGAGTGCTGGGGTGACAACCACTTTGCGTCACTCACATGGCTCAGATATTAATGCTGCCTGTGGACAGTTGAGTCATAAAAAGAAGGACGATGATAAAAATAATTAAAATAAATCAAGAAGACTTAAAAGTAGAGTTTAAAACTCCAGCGCGTAGTCGAAATCTTAAAATTTTAGTTTATAAAAGTGGTCGGGTGGTTTTAACGCGACCTAAATATATTTCTCTTAAACAAGCAGAGAGATATTTAGACACTAAGCTGCAGTGGCTAGAGAAAACTTTGTCGAGTTTTAATATACAGCTGCCACTGGACTTAAATAAAGATTTAGACTTAGAAAAAGAGCATTATAAAAAACATAAAGAAAGAGCGCGGTCAATAATAGAAAAGCGAACATCTCAGATAAATCTTTATTATGGTTTTAAGTATAAAAGAATTAGTATACGTAATCAAAAAACACGCTGGGGGTCCTGCTCTAAAGCTGGTAATTTAAACTTTAATTATCGCCTAATTTTTTTATCTAATGAGCAAATGGACTATGTCATTGCTCATGAACTTTGTCATTTAAAAGAGTTTAATCATTCACCTAAGTTTTGGCAATTAGTTGCCGAGTTTTGTCCTAATTATAAAATTATTAGACGAAAAATTAAAAAATTACCAGATTTTTTATAAAACGTCACTTCTTGGCTAATTTTTTATGCTATAATACATAGTGTGCTAATTAACTAAAATAAAAATATATGTTTACTCTAGAAAAATTACCTTATGAAATGAGCGCTTTAGCGCCCTATATGTCTGAGGAAACCTTAAAGTTTCACCACGGCAAACATCATCAGGGCTATGTTGATAATCTTAATAAGCTTATAAGTGGCACTGAGTTTGAGGGTCAGGACCTAGAAGCTATTGTTAAAAATACCTACAATAAACCAGAATATCAAAAGATATTTAATAATGCGGCGCAAAACTATAATCATCAAATTTTTTGGAATAATATGAGCCCAGATGATAATGATAGAAATATAAGTGAAAGATTAGCAGAAATGATAGATCGTGATTTTGGATCTTTAGATAATTTCCAAACTAAATTTAAGGAAGAAGCTTTAGCTCAGTTTGGTAGTGGTTGGGCTTGGTTGGTTTTAGGAGAGGACGGGCTTTCTGTTATGCGTACCCCTAATGCAGAAAATCCCTTGCCACATAATTTAAAACCACTACTTGCTCTAGATGTTTGGGAGCATTCATATTATTTAGATTATCAAAATAGAAGAGCTGACTTTGTTGACGCTTTCTTAAAAAACCTAGTTAATTGGAAATTTGCCGATTCTAGACTATAAACAACTATGACTAAAAAAAAATATACTACCCCCTACTCGGAGGTAAGGCTTAGTGCGGAAAGACCGTACACAGAAATACTTCTTATCCGCCACTGTCATCCCGATTATTCTTTAGAAAAAAAACTAGGCGACAGAGACATGCCTTTATCGAAACATGGTATTAAGCAAAGAGGCTATCTTACCGAAAAACTATTGAAATCAAAAATTGATGTAATATATTCTTCTGAGCTTAAAAGAGCCAGACAAACAGCCACTAGTTATGTAAATAAGACAAAAAAAGAACTAATCATTAATCCTCGTTTAAATGAATTTCATTGGGAGCATTGGTATAATATGAAGTACTTTAATATGTCGGAGAAGGGGAGAGTGAAGCGTTTGGAAATGTATGAAGAGTTAGATGCTGATTTAGATAAAATGCAAGATGAGGCTAGGCGCGCTTTGGCAGAAATATATCGGAATAATAAGGGCAAAAAAATTGCTCTCTTTGGTCATGGTAATTTTATTAAGTCACTTATCACTGGAATTTTAAACGCTGATATTATTGGCTTTTTAGCTATGGAAATATTTCAGTCTTCGGTCTCAAAAATTATTATTGATAAAAATGCTCATATCAAAATAGTTTATACAAACAATGTGGATCACTTGCCGCACCCACCCAAGAAAGATATATTTATCACTCTCAGTCAATATGAGGATAAATAAAGTAAATAAAAAAATATCTTTTCTATTTCTTCTTGTTTTTTGTAGTCTGGCGCTCTATAGCCCGCAAGCTAAGGCGGCTAGTCTGCCAGGGCGCATTCTGCTTCAAGTAGAGAGCCATGGCGAAGCTTGGTATGTTAATCCTCAAGATGGCGAGAGATACTACCTAGGTCGTCCCCATGACGCTTTTGCCTTGATGCGAGCTATGGGTCTAGGTGTAAGCAATAAAGATATTAAAGAGTTTTTAATATCAAAGGCACCCAGTCGTCTTTCAGGACGCATATTGCTTCAAGTCGAAGATAAAGGCCAGTCTTATTATGTAAATCCTTTAAATCTCAAATTATACTACCTGGGCAGACCTAATGATGCTTTTAATTTAATGAGAAATCTAGGCCTAGGCATTAGCAATAAAGATATTGCTAGCATTAAATTAGGAAACTTAAATGTCTCCAGTGCTAACAATACTAGACCGGAAACTAGCAATTTACTTAGGAAAGATTTCAGCTTTAAGTATAAAAACAGGGAAGAGTCACTTAGCTTAAATCTATCTCCTAGCATCTTTGATTCCTATAAAAAAAGCCCTAAGATTTTTAAGTATCAAGCTGACTCAGCTCCCCAAGATATTCAGGGAGAATTTTATAAATTATTTTTAAAAAGCAAAGCCTCAGACAATAGTATAGCGCAAATAGTTTCAGGTCTAGAGCGTATTGCTGCGCTTAATAATTTGTCAGACGATGAGCTAGGAGAGCTGGCCCTTTCTTTTGTACAATACATTCCTTATGACACGGCTAAAGCTCGTCAGCCTGAGCCTCAGCCCTACTACCCTTATGAAACTCTTTATTTAAATCGAGGGGTTTGCTCTGATAAGACTTTTTTAGCCTATCAAATACTTCAAGAATTAGGCTATGGGGTGGCTATAATAGATATGCCAGATATCAACCACAGTGCAATTGGTATTGCTTGTGAGAAAAAATACTCTTTAGATAATTCCGGCTATTGTTATGGTGAAACCACTAACTATTTTCCTATCTCAGTTATTCCAAAAAACATAGACTCAGGTAAAGCAGAAAATATAAGCAACGATTTTTCTAAACTATTTTCTAGTGAAGACTTAGGTAAGGTGGAGATAAGAAATAAAACCTTTGGTAAGCAATATCTAGGAGCTAGATCTGTATTTGAAGCGGGGGAAGAGCTAAGCAGAAGATATTTAGATCTTATAAACTCTAAGCCAGAGGCAGGTGCTAGCTACCGCGAGTTTGTAGATTATAATAATAAAGTCGATATATTTAATAATCTCTTAAGTGTTTTTTACCAAAAATAAGATGTTAGACATTAGTATTTTAGCCCTCGGCAAGATGACAGACTCATTCCTTAAAGAGGGAATAGAAGCCTACCTTAAAAGACTTAAACCTTACGTTAAAATTGAAATTATAGAACTTAAGTCAGAGTCTTTTCAAAAACATAGCCAAAGGCAGGCTAAGCAAAAAGAGGCTCAGCGTATAGAGAAATATTTAGATAAAAAATTAGCTCAAGTCTTTTTATTAGAAGAAAAAGGCGAGCTCTTAGACTCTCTTTCTTTTTCTAAAAAATTACATAAGCTAGATAGTGGAAAAATTATTTTAGTTTTAGGGGGTTCATTAGGGTTTAGTGAGGAGTTAAGCAAAAAGTATAAGAGCCTTTCTCTTTCCCCCCTTACTTTTACCCATGAAATTGCTAGATTAATCATAGTCGAACAAATATATCGAGCCATAAGTATAGAAAAAGGCAAGGACTATCATTACTAAGCCATGGAAAAAGAAAAACAATTAATAAAAGAATTGTCAGCTTTTAAAAATAAAGATAAGGCTAAGGTCTTACAAGGCTTTTTTAAAACTGACAAAGGTGATTATGGCGAAGGAGATATATTTTGGGGCATAAATGTACCTCTGCAAAGAAAGATCGTCTTAGCTTATTTAGATATTAGTTTATCTTCGGTATTAAAATTACTTAAAAATGAAGTTCATGAGGTCCGTTTTTCTGCTGCTCTTATACTACTTAGAAAGTACGAGAAAGCTAAAGATTTAGGGACTAAGGAAAAAATAGTAAAATTTTATTTAAAGAATCTTCATTTATTTAACAATTGGGACCTGATAGATCTTAGCGCCCATAGGATACTGGGTGATTACTTACTAAAGTACCAAGAGAAGGAAGCTTTAGATATTCTGCTTAATTTAGCCTCCTCTGCTAATCTCTGGTGCCGGCGCGCGTCTCTAGTTGCCACCTTTTCTTTTATAAAAACAGGTAGTAAAAGAGAAGTGATAGCACTAGCTAATTTTTTACAATCCGACCCCCATGATTTAATAGCCAAGGCCAGTGGTTGGATGTTAAGGGAGCTGGGCAAGAATGTAGGAGAAGATGCTTTATGTGAGTATTTAGATAAAAATTACCATAAAATGTCACGAGTGAGTTTGCGCTATGCCATTGAAAGATTAGATGAGGAAAGTAGGCAATCTTATTTGAGCCGCCCCTAGTTTCTTTCAATATATAAGGTAATTTTCTTAAATAAATTAACATATACTCGCTGTATAAAGTTGCTTTTTTCTTAATTTTATAGTAATATTTTAGCGTTATTAGGGCGA
>CAZUDJ010000041.1:0-5036 GCA_964618575.1 uncultured Gammaproteobacteria bacterium
ACTTAAAATATTCAGAATCTATTAACTTTAATAAAGAAGATAATGTTAATTTGATATTTAAAAAAGAAAATAGAACTTATTTAAATTTTTTAAGAGTAATATTAAATAAGTCCAGCCGAAATAATTTTTACTTAAATATTTCTTACTCTCCTGAAATTTTAGAAGAGTGGCTTAAAGATTCTTTTGAGGATGTTAATATAGAGCCAGAAAATGCTTATTTTTCATTAGACAGTGATCTTAATTTAATAAGTAATCCAGAAAAAATTGGTAAAGAAATAAACAAAGGTGTTTTAGGACAGGACCTTATTTATAATTTTAGTAGATTAGAAAACCATCAAATAGAGGTCAAGACTAAGTCTAAGTATCCTACTGTCAGTCAAAAAGATTTAGAGCCCTTAAGTAATATTGTTCAAAACTTAGTTAAAAATGGTTCTCTAAAACTATACTTTCCCCAAGAAACAAAAGAAAAAAAGGATGATTTGAGTTTCTCTCTAAAAGCCCAAGATTATGTTCCTTGGATAAATGGACTAAGTGGTACAAACCCTTTAAGTATTCGATTTGATAATGATAAAATAAGGAGATACTTAAATGAAAATATTACTAAGTCTATAAATCAAGAAGTTAGCTTACCTCGATTTGATGTACAAGATGGAAAAGTTCTCTCGTGGCAGCTTGGTAAAGATGGTCGCGAGCTTGATATGGAAAAAACTATAAACAATATAGAGCTAGCTTTAAATAGCGACGATTTTGTAGCTACAATAGTTGCCAAAGAAATTAAGGTGGCTGATTTTAATATAGAAAATGATTTTAAAATAAAGGATTTAATTGGCACTGGTGAGTCAAATTTTGCTGGATCTTCAAAAAATAGACGCCATAATATAAAGGTAGGGGCAGACGCTGTCCATGGCTTATTAATAAAACCTGGGGAAGAGTTCTCTTTGGTTGAAAATTTAGGTGAAATTGACGCTGCCAGTGGCTATTTACCAGAGTTAGTTATTAAAGGGAATGAAACAATCCTAGAGTATGGTGGCGGCCTATGCCAGGTAGCAACTACAATTTTCCGTTCTGCTCTAGGAACTGGTCTTCCTATTACCGCCAGACGTAATCACTCCTATCGAGTTAGCTATTATGAGCCAGCTGGCATGGATGCTAGCGTATATGACCCTTGGCCAGATATTAAATTCTTAAACGACACTGATAATTATGTTTTAATTCAATCAAGAATAGAGGGTGATATTTTACACTTTGATTTCTGGGGAACCGACGATGGTCGTGTCGCTACAACCACTAAACCAGTCCTTTATAATATAGTTGCTCCACCGCCCACTAAACTTATTGAAACTGACACCCTATCTCCTGGTCAAAAAAGGTGCACTGAAAGTGCCCACTACGGGGCTGATGCCTACTTCGACTATACTGTTATCTACCCTGAAGGGGCTACTAGCACTCCTTTAAAAGAGGTAAGGTTTAAATCCCATTATGTTCCTTGGCAAGAGGTTTGTTTAATTGGAAAAAAAGAAGTAGTGGAGGAGGATGAAGTTAGTGATGGAGATGGTTTACTTGAAGATAATTTAAATGAAGAAGATTCTGTTCTTAATTCAGATAACTTAGATTAAATAGACTTAAATATTTATAACAAAAAAACAAGCATTTTTTATGCTTGTTTTTTATATATTTATTTACTTAAGCATCTCTATAATCTATTTCACAACTTCACCCTCTATTACTTTTACAGAATCGTCTCCTTTGTTTTTATCACTCTTAGATTTAGATTTAAAAACTACTATTTGTTGTATAACTGTAATTAAGGTTACCACAAACCAATAAAGAGTTAGACCTCCTGGCAGCGATAATCCGATAAACACCGTTACTGCTGGCATAATGAAAAGCATCTGCTTATTCATAATTGCCATCATGTTCTCATCTTTTGATCCTTCAGTTTTTACAACTGGTTGTTTTGTAGTCACCATTCTAGCTTGCCAAAATTGAGCCGCTCCCGCTAAAACTGCTAAATAAACATTAGGGATGGAAAGATCTACCAAACCTAAAGAGATAGTATTGATTGTCTCTGGTCTGCTTATAAATGGGTAAACCAGACCTAGGTTATTCTCAAGTCCGCTTCTAAAAATCCTAAACACTGCAAATAAAAATGGTAACTGAATTAAAAGTGGTAGACAAGAAGAAAAAGGATTAATTTTATTCTCCTTATATAGCTCCATTAGCTTTTGACTAGAGGCAACCTTATCATCCTTATATTTTGTTTGAATTTCTTTTATCTTTGGTTGCAGGTCTTGTAAAGCTTTTTGAGATTTTATAGCCTTTGATCCTAAGGGCCAAAATATTAACTTAATAACTACTGTTAATAGAATAACGGCAACACCAAAATCATTAAATGGTGTTATGTTGTACAGAAGTACTAATAGATTTAAGACTGGTTGGTAAAAAATTGTTGTGAAAAAACTCATAATTTTATTTTTATTATTTTACAGGGTCATAGCCGCCTTTATTCCACGGATTGCATCTTAATACTCGCCAAGTACCAAGCAACACCCCTTTGATGGGCCCATGTTTTATAATTGCCTCTTTGCCATATTGTGAGCAAGATGGGGTAAAGCGACAAAAACCATGGGGGTAAAAAACTTTAAATGGACTATGGTCAAAAGATAAAGTTTTTTGGTATATATTAATTAAAGCTACTAATATTTTTTTTATAAAATTTGAAACTACTGTTATAATCATACAATTAATTTCATTTTTATAAATATTTCCTTAAGTTTAGAGTTTATTTCTTCTTTTTCTAAACTTTCTATACCAGGAAGAGTTATAATAATTACATCCCTAGATTTATTAATATTTTGCAGTTCTTTTTGAAAAAAATCTCTTAAAACTCTTTTGATTCTATTTCGCACAACTGCTTTTTTACTGACCTTAGTGCTAACAATAACTCCCAAACGACTAAGACCTAAATCATTGTTTAAAACCTTAATTCCTATTGTTTTACAATAAAAAGAAGAACCAAGTTTAAAAACCTGATCGAAATCTTTTTTACGGCTTATTCTGTTTTCTTTTTTTAGCATTTATAGGCCTAAACTTATTTTGCTAACTTCTCTCTGCCTTTACTACGACGACTTTTCAAAACATTTCTTCCATCTTGAGTTTCCATTCGACTCATAAATCCATGTTTTTTCTTAGCGCGCTTCTTATTCGGCTGATAGGTTCTTTTTGGCATATATTATTTTTAAATAATTGTTTTTAAAGAATATCACCTTTATTTATTATAGTCAATCACTCATGTCACCTACCTTATTCACTTCTTATTAACAGCTTTTTAACATTTACGTGGCTTGTGGAAAAGTTTTATATTAACTATACTGAAAGCATTAAGAGTCTTTTCGATTTAAAATATTAAGCACATAAAGTATGAGTAATGAACAAACCTGGAAAGCGGTATTAGGGGAGATGGAGGTTAATCTCTCAAGGGCCCACTTTGTTACATGGTTTAAAGATACTTTCATATCATCTTTTGAGGATGATAAAATAATTCTTTGTGTTCCCAACGCCTTTGTAAAAAAATGGCTAGAGGAAAAATACCACAAAAATATTATTAGTGCGCTTAAAAGTGTTACTAAAATTGATATAAAAGAAGTTATCTATAAAATAGAGCTAAGAAAAACAAAAGAAGATACAAGTACAATTAATGTAAGTACAGATAACTCTAAAGACTCTACTGTTTTTTTAAATGAAAGTAAGACTGTAAAAAACAACCCCTCTAATAATAATTCATTTTCTACCAACCGCTTTGGTTTAAATCCTAGGTATCTTTTTGATAATTTTGTAGTAGGAAGGGGTAATGAGTTGGCTCATGCCGCTTGTTTGGCGGTTGTAAATAATCTAGGTAAGTCTTATAACCCTTTGTTTATATATGGTGGTGTTGGTTTAGGTAAAACTCACTTAATGCAAGCGATTGGTAATGCTTTAGCCACAAAAACAGATAAAATTTTATATACCACTAGTGAGAAATTTACCAATAATTACATTCAAGCCGTTACTGGTGGTAAAGCTAAGGAGTTTAAAAACTTATATCGCAATGTTGATGTTTTATTAATTGATGATATTCAATTTATGGGCGGAAAAGACGGCACCCAAGAAGAATTCTTCCATACTTTCAATGAATTGCAACAAAATGATAAACAAATCGTTCTAACCTCAGATAGACCACCAAAATCCATACCTGCTATTGAAAAAAGATTGATATCACGCTTTGAGTCTGGAATGGTTGCTGATATTGGAAAACCAGATATTGAGACAAAGGTGGTGATTTTAGAAAATAAATCACTAGAAAAGGGTCTGCAACTAGAAAAAGATGTTTTAATCTATATTGCTGATAATGTAAAGAATAATATTCGCGAGCTAGAAGGGGCTTTAAATAAAGTTATTGCCTACCATCAGCTTAAAAA
This sequence comes from uncultured Gammaproteobacteria bacterium, assembly GCA_964618575.1. Classification (GTDB taxonomy): domain Bacteria; phylum Patescibacteriota; class Patescibacteriia; order Patescibacteriales; family UBA12465; genus UBA12465. The sequence continues at coordinate 4,458 of CAZUDJ010000041.1, forward strand.
CATTGAACCAAGCATAGATACTGTAAAGGAAGTTTTAGGTGATTTTATTTCCAATATTCAATCAAGATCTATGTCAGCTAAAGATATAATTGAGGTAGTGGCTAAGTTTTATAATATTAGTAATAAGGATATTATAGGTAGTAGTCGTAAAAAAGAGTTAGTTAATCCCAGACAGGTCGCAATCTATCTTATCAGAGAAGAGTTGGGCTCATCATATCCCTCCATTGGAAATGAATTAGGAGGAAGGGATCACACTACCGCTATGCACGCCTACAACAAAATATTAAACGAGGTGAAGAATGAGAATAATGAAAGATTAAAACAAGAAATAAACTCCATTAAACAATTATTTAATCAAACTTATTAACAGGTATCTGGGGATTAGTCTGTTAGTAAATTATTTTAAGCTTGTTAATTTAAAATACCAATATGTTAACAAGTGCAGAAAAAACAAAGTATCAACAAGTTGTTAAAAATAATACACAAAACATCAAGTGTCTTATCAACAGTAAAATCAGCAAAAAACCTAGTAAATTGCTCAAATACTTAATAATTTAATACTTATCCCCTCCCTTATTG
>CAZUDJ010000042.1:0-4964 GCA_964618575.1 uncultured Gammaproteobacteria bacterium
GATCGTCTGCTTTTACAATTCGGCGCATACGTGAAAAAAGCCTAAATCTTCCCTTCGTATCTCTATTTTTGACTTTTATATTCAAACTAACCCCTGATTGCTGAAAAGAACTTTCTATTAACTGGGTACAGATATAGCGATCTTGACGGTATTCAAAATAAAAATTATAAGCCGCTCCTATCTTCCTATGAGCAAAGGCAACAACATTGTCTATGGTTTGTTTAAAGTTATGAGTAATATTAGGACGCATAATAAGAAGAGTGTCATACTCTTCAAATAATTTATCAAACGAAATTGTGTTTACACCATCAATGTTGGCATGAATACATTTATTATCATCTACATATAATAGCGCATGGGTAAAAAGCTTGCCTGTAAAAAAACGAGATATTCTACTAAAATCTCCGGCTAAAATAACATCACCCTTTTGAATTACTTTTTTTGACTCAATAAAATCCTCCCGACTGAGGCGGTTTTTTCGTCCCGTTGTTTTTGTTGTTAGAATAAAAAAAGCAATGTTGCTCAAAGCTCTCCTTAAAATTGAAAAATCCTTAGGAAAGTTATTAACTAAGTGATAGTTGCTTGATTTAATTATTTTAGATATGTTTTTTGGGATATATTTAAGACTAAGATGAAGTTAATTACAAAAAATAGTTTACAGAAAAAAACGAATCCGTAAAGATACTATTATTATTATAGCACACTTTTATCTAGAAGATAGAAGCTTTATATGGAGCTTAAAAACTGAAAATTAAAATTTTATATAAAAAAAGCCCTAAATATTATATTTAAGGCTTCTTGAGTATCTTATTGATATTTATACATTGTTGTATAAAACTGTAATAAAATAATCTTCTGCTTTTAAAGCATGCTTTCTTAAGTCAGGATTTTCTTTTAAAAAGTCCTCAACTTTTTTCTTATAATCACGATACTCCTCTTCGGCGTAGGCATCACCATTGGCCCAACGCTTTTCAGCTCTTTCTCTTTTACCGACTAGGTTAAATATCTTAATTTCCAGTTCTCTCATAATCTTTAAATTTTAAAGTTCTACTTTTTTCCTTTTTCCTTTATTCATCATGCTATATTTTACGATATTTGTCAATATGATGACTAAACTTAGAAAAAACCTGAAACTATTTTAGCTTCAAGTTTTATATTTTCAGATACTCTGCGGAAGTTTACTCCACCACTTAAGCCCCTCGCTGGGGACTACAAAATACCCGCAATAGGAGTTAGTTCCCTCCTCAGGAATAGCGGGAATAAATAAGCCAATTCGATCTCCTAGACCTTTTGAAAAAGAGCTTTTCCAACCAATTTTATTCTCTCCTTTTTGATCTAATTCTGCGCAATTGGCACAAAGCAATCTAGTCCGACAAGATGGCACCTGGTACTCGCGCCACAATTTTACTCCCTGAGCACTACAAACATCACAACTGTAATCAGGAGGAGTAGTTAATTTGGCATAACTAACTGTTCCTAGCTTTCTTAGTTTTTTAGACATAATTTATCCTTTTTTAATGTCCAACAATGGTCTTAACTTCAAAGAATATAACAGATTTATTATTTTCTGTCAATTAGAAAAAACAATTTACTAATATTATAATCCAAAAAATTCCTATCTACTATCCATTAACTATCTTATTTATAAAATCAAAAAAAGGTTTTAAATTTTTTTTGCCTACAGACAAAGAATCATCTTCATCTAATGTGCTGTAGGGACGATCTAAACCCTCTGGTACTAAAAAACTAGACATAGGATAACCTGGGTTAATTATGTTTGAAAATTCTCTGGCCACAGTATTGATCTGAGTAGCCCCTACTGTTTATAAATCTTTATTTTTAGGCTAATAATACGATAATCTAAAGTCCCAAATAAATTTCTTATCAGCCTTCGGGTGGCGCAAAAATATTTCTTTCCATTTTTGTAAAACCTCTACATCGCTTAGATCTTTGCCCCGACTTAGTCTACGTACAAAAACTCCTGGTTGCTGATTATCAGGCAAAAAGTTAGTTAAAACAGCTTCATCTATAGCTATAGTTGCTACATTTGTATGTTCTCCGTATTGACGTGCCTTGTGGGCAGAATTTTCCAAAGGTATATTAAATGGCTCATCCACTTTAAGAGACACCTCTAAATCTTTTAGTGTTAGGATTTTTAAATTTTTTATATCTTTAAAAAGCGCTTTATAGCGCTTAATTTTACCTTCATTATGCGTCGCTAAGAGTATAGTTTCCATTTAAAATACTTAGTTTAAATCTATGATCTATTCTGTCCAAAGTAAAACTTCGCCACAATTATTTTTAGACTTAGCTACCACCTCAAATATACTATCAATCTCCGGGCTAAAAGCTTCTATTGTGTCACCATTTTTAAGCTCAACCCTTACCTTTCTATCGTGGGTCTGCCCTGCTGATGCTATATCACAATTAGCAGCGGCTTCTTTTATTAAGTTCCAATTTTTTGTATTTTGAGCTGTGTCCTTATTTACAAAAATAAGAGAGGTGGAGCTTGATTTTAAGATTAGCTTATCACTTCCATCAAAAGTAAATTCGTCCACAATAGCTAGTGAGTTTTTAAAAAAATCTTCCTCTGAGCCCTCGCAATACATTTCAGTTGATGAAAATTGGCTTAAGCTAATATTATTTCCCTCCCTTTCAAATTTAGCTGAGAAATTATTACAATCGGTTAAGCCAAAAAGATCTCCATCTTCGGTAAAGCTAATAGCAAAGGTATCACGAGCTCTAGGAAAGACTATTTCTCCTTTACTATTATAAGCTCTATCAAAATACCATTTAGGACCTACAAGCTCATCACTAGACTGGCTTAGGTTATTTTTATCATCACCACAATCACAAAGAACTTGTGTGCCACACAAAGTAGAAATACTTCCACAAGGAACTCGCTCATTATTATATTCTTTGCAACCAAATAAACCTTCACAGGTTTTTAAATTAAATTCACAATAGCCTTTTTCTGGATAGGTTTTAAAACCATTTTTACAGGTATTTGGCATGAAAAATAAATGAATAAGTGTCAATAAACTAGCAGAGAAAACAAAAAGTATAATTATTTTAAGCGACACTAAGAGACCACTTGCAATTTGAGAGCCTATTTTTTTATTATATTTTTCCATAGCCTTGAAGTTAATTTAATTATAGCCAAATTATAGCATATTTTAGTTTATATGGATATAATTACAAACTAAAAAAAGGGGACTAAATAAAAAAACACCTGTATTTACAGGCATCTTAATAATGATGCTCGCTTGGAGGGACGACTTCCGAGCTAGATTGGGTAATTATGAAGAAAATTTAAACTAAATTATTTTATTTAATGGGTAATTATTTCAAAATTTACTTTATTATTTTTAGCACTAATTATTATCTGGCCCCCTATTGGTAAAGTAAGCAATGGGGATGTGTACTCAAAATCCATATCAACAACTATAGGGATATTAGTTAGTTCTTTTTTTGTATTGATAATATATTTTAACTTATCAATATTAATATCTGTTTTCTTTTGAAATCTACCTATGATAACTCCCCTTACTTTACTAAAGTTCGGCTGATCGATTAATGATTGTAAGTTACGGTCGAATTCAAGAATAAAAATATCACCGCCCTGATCGTCGTCTTCTATAAATAAAATTGAATCTTTTATATCTGGAATGAATTCAGTCCCTTGTAATAAGTTAAAGGTACATAAATTACCACCAATAGCTACGCCCTCTGCCACACCTTCGTTTATTATTACAGCCCCATCATTCTTAATAAAATTTCTATTTTCCTGGTCTAAATACCAACTGTCATCACTCCAATCTAAAGATTCTTTAACTTTATAAGAATCATTTGCAGTAAGACATTTATTAAAATAATCTAAACTATAATTAAAGCCTTTTTTCATTCCCCAAGTAGAAAAGTGAGGTCCAATATAGGTTACTAAACCTGTTTTTTTGAAAATGGCATTGTTTAAAGCAGTTATATCCGAGTAACCACAGATTATTTTGGGATTATTTCTTATCAAATCATAATCCAGGTATTTTAACAATTGGTTAGAATTAAAACCTCCAATAGCGGTTAAAATAGCCTTTACACTTTTATCTAATGTTATTCTTTATATTTTTAGTCTATAACACTCAAAAATATATTAAAAAAGTTTAAAAAAACTTTCTTTCGCCTCATAATTTAAGACATTTCTTATTTTGAAATATTTTCCTATATCTAATAATAACTGCTTGATATTAACTTTAAAAAATGAAGAAGTTCCGAGAATGGCTAAAATTAAGAAAACTATAGAAGTAAAATATACATCTGTTTTTCATTTTTTATATGAATGGATGCCAAAGCTAAATGCTACTTCCGAACTCTTTAAAATTGGCAAACATTACGAAAAAAACAGGCACTCTCGTGCCTGCTCATCCCGTTCTGCTCGGGGTCGTGGACAAAGTTCGAACCAAAGGTGATTTAATAAATAAAAAAGCCCCTATTTTTAGCAGGGGCTCATTATAATGTTCAATGTTTAGGCTTTTCACACCAACCTCATTTTCTTACCACTAAATAGGCGTCTGAGGAATAAGAATTAATAAGCATGTCTTTTATTTCTCCACGAGGAAATTCTTGCCTTATTTGTAGAGTTCTTATGTCTCTATCATAAATAAAGGCAGTGACCCATGGCGACCATCCGGGCAGCGATTTAAAATCCCAAATTCCAGAATCTAAAGCCAATACCAAGCTGTTGCTTCTACTGTCAATCTCTGATTTTAAGGTGTAGTCTAGAATCTTTAATCCATTTCCAATATCTATGACTTTAGGGCCTTTATTGTAGGAATTAAAATAAGGGTGCTTAAATTGTTTATTTAATGCTAATAATTCATAGATATTAGCACCCCTATACCTTCCATCCATTGCAAGCAAATCTTTAGCCTCGGCGCTTGAAACCTTCTTATTAAAGGTAATGATTGCGG
>CAZUDJ010000043.1:0-4940 GCA_964618575.1 uncultured Gammaproteobacteria bacterium
AATTTATGTTAGACAAAAAAACAAAAGAAAAGATTATTAAGAAATATAGAGTTCATGAAAGTGACACTGGTTCTTCCCAAGTACAAATCGCTATTTTAAGTGAGGAAATCAAAGAGTTAACAGAGCACCTTAAGTCTCATAAGCATGACTTCTCTTCTCGTCGTGGACTACTAAAGAAAGTAGCTGAAAGAAGAAAGTTGCTTAAATACTTACAAAAAGAAAGTCCAGAGCAATTTAAAGTTTTAGTGACAAAGCTAAAACTAAAAATTGCCCAAAGACTAGAGGAGGAAGAAGCAGCTGAGAAAAAACCTGAAAAGACTGCTGAAGAACTAGAGGAGGAAGATAAGGATGAAGAGGATGAAGTAATGAGTAAAGAGAAAAAATCTTAATTATGATAAAACACAAAGAACAAAGGGTTGGAGTCTTAGTGGATGTTTCCAATATGTACCACTCTGCTAAGAATTTATACGGAAAAAAAGTAAACTTCAAAGAAATATTAGTTAAAGCAGTGGCTGACCGGAAATTAATCCGAGCCACTGCTTATGCTATTAAGACAGAAAATCAAGATGAGCTTCCTTTTGCTGAAGCACTAGAGCAACAAGGCTTTGAAGTTAAAATGAAAGACTTGCAAATTTTTGCTGGTGGAGCTAAGAAAGCTGACTGGGATGTAGGAATTGCCCTTGATGCTATTAAACTAGCTGATAAGCTCGACGTTATTATTCTTGTTTCCGGTGATGGTGATTATCTCCCTGTCGTTTCTTATGTTCAGAACAATAAAGGCTGTTTAGTAGAAATTATGGCCTTTAGAAAGACTTGCTCCTCTAAGTTAATTGAAGAAGCGGATGATTTCACTGATCTTGGTTCAAGTAGAAAATACTTGATACATGATAGATCTTCTGGAAATAAAAAGAAAAAATAAATATAAAGACAGTAAAAATGTTTTTTAAAAATTAAAATAAACTAATTAATCAAACCTGACCGTTAAATAGATAGCACTGTAGTAGCTTACAGTTCTGTAATTTATCGGCCAGGTTAAATATGAATTTATGGAAAAAATATTTACAAAAGAGTGGCTTGGCCGTCCTCTTACAATTAAAACAGGCAAAGTTGCCAAGCATGCCGATGCTGCCGTTTGGGTTCAATACGGAGAAACAGTGGTACAAGCAACTGTAGTTCAATCAAAGAGTGAAAGAGATGGAGTTAGCTTCTTCCCCCTTATGGTTGATTTTGAAGAAAAGTTATATGCCGCTGGTATTATTAAGGGTTCTCGTTGGGTAAAACGTGAAGGAAGACCAACTGATCAATCAGTTTTAACTGGTCGTATGATAGATAGAACCATTCGACCTCTTTTTGACCAAAGTGACAGAAGAGATGTTCAAGTCATATTAACTGTTTTGTCAGTTGATCACGAAAATGACCATGACATCATTGCTCTTGTCGCGGCTTCAGTGGCTCTGTCAATTTCTGGTGTAGACTGGAAAGGGCCTATTGGTGGGGTTCGGGTTGGTCTAATTGAAAATGAATTTGTTTTCAATCCAACTTATGAAGAGCAAGAGAAAAGTGTTCTTGATTTAATTGTTGCTGGTACCAAGGAAAAAGTGATTATGATAGAGGCAGCTGCAAACGAAATTAAGGAAGAAAAAATGTTAGAAGCAATTAAACTTGGTCAAGAGAAATTGCAAGGAGCAATAGAATTGATAGAAGAAATGAAAGCAGAGATGAAACCGGTAGTAAATGGAAAGCCAGTTAAAGAATTAGACGCTTCTCAAATTGAAGCTGAGAAAGAAAAAGAAGCATTACTTAAGATTGGAAGAGACTGGTTGAAAGACAATATTTTTGATACTTTATTTGATAAAGAGTATTACAGCAAGCGTGAAAGAAAGGCAGCTGTGGTAGCTATCACTAATAATCTTGACACCTATCTTAAAAGCCAAGACATAAGCAGTGATAAAAGATCTTATGTTATTAAACAATTAGTTGAACCTATGGTTGAAGCTGAGGTAACTAAGGCTATTTTAGAAGATAAAAAAAGAGTAGATGGTAGAGGACTAACTGAGATAAGAGAACTTATTGCTGAGGTGGCAATCTTGCCACGTGTCCACGGTACTGCCCTATTTTCTCGTGGTGAAACTCAAGTTATGTCTATGCTTACTCTCGGTGCTCCCGGACTAGAACAATCACTGGAAGGAATAGAAGGACAAAGCAAGAAGAGCTTTATGCATCACTATAACTTCCCTCCTTATTCTGTCGGAGAGGCTTCTCCTCTACGTGGAACTGGAAGACGTGAAATTGGACATGGTGCTTTAGCTGAAAAAGCTTTAACTCCAGTTATTCCAACTAAAGAAAATTTTCCCTACACTCTTCGTGTAGTTAGTGAGACATTGGGCTCAAATGGCTCATCCTCAATGGCTTCAACTTGTGCCGCTACCCTGGCTCTTATGGACGCTGGTGTGCCAATTTTGCGACCAGTGGCTGGTATTGCGATGGGGCTTGCCTCAAATGAAGATATGAGCGCCTGGGAAGTTTTAACAGATATTCAAGATTTAGAAGATGGTGAGGGTGGAATGGACTTTAAAATGACAGGAACTTCAAAAGGATTAACCGCTATTCAGCTTGACACAAAAACACTTGGTATCACTGAAGAGATTATTAAAAAAACTCTTAGTCAAGGAAGACAGGCTCTAAATGAAATATTAGAAGTTATAACTACGGCTATTCCTGAGCCAAGGGCAGAGATGTCTAAATACGCCCCTCGTATTGTAAGTTTTAAAGTTGATCCGGAAAAAATCGGCACCATTATCGGACCAGGTGGTAAGATAATTAATGCTATTATTGATGAAACTGGCGTTAGCATAGATATAGAAGATGATGGTCTTGTAATGATTTGTGGTACTGATCTGGAGATGGTAGATGCGGCTGTTAAACAAGTAAAAGATATAGTTCATGTTTTTGAGGCTGGTGAAGTCTTAAAAGGTAAAGTGGTGCGAATACTAGACTTTGGTGCTTTTATCGCTCTTAGCCCCAATCAGGATGGAATGGTGCATGTAAGTGAGCTAGCTCCTTATCGTGTTGAGAAACCTAGTGATTTCCTCAGTGTCGGTGATGAGGTAACAGTTAAAATAAAAGAAGTGGATGACCAAGGACGAGTTAACTTAAGTATGAAAGGTTTAAGTGAAAATGAAGCTCTTTGGAAGGATGAAAAAGGAAAATCTACTGGAGCAGGAAACTCTCGCCCTAGCTACAATAACAATAGCAATGGACGCCCTAAACCATATAATGGTAATCGTCGCTAATCTTGACTATTTACTAATAATAAGATAATATTTTTCAATATTAAGTAATACAGAAAAACAATATGTTAATGATAAAACTTTCCAAAGTAGGAAAAATCAACAAGAAAGTATTCCGTCTCATAATCTCTGAAAAGAGTCGTGATCCATTTGGCCGCGTCTTAGAGAACTTAGGTTCATACGACCCTTATACCAAGGAGTTGGTCGCCAAAGATGACAGAATAAAATACTGGCTATCAAATGGAGCTCAGATGACTGCTACTGTTAATAACTTGCTAGTTGGCAAAAATATTATTGATGGTAAAAAAGTTACCGCTTCTAAGCCTGGTAAAAAAAGTCAGAAGCGATTAGACCAAGCTAAGGTCAAACAAGATAAAAAAGCCGCTGCCGCCCCTGAAGAAGCCCCTGCACCAAAGGAAGAAGCTAAAGAAGAGATAAAGGAGGAGGAAGCTAAGGAGGAAACTAAAGAAAAAGAGGCTTCAGATGAAAAGGCAACTAAGAGTGAATAGACTCTAAAATAGATATTCAAACTTAGGTTTCCAATTGACAAAGCTAGTGATAATGCTAAAATTGAAATAAGACTGTCAATCGAACAGTTATTTAATAAAGATTCAAGCTTGTAGACTAGTGCTATTAGTTTGAAAAATACATAAAAACTATGGAAGAGCAAGACAAAAGTTTTCTTGAAATGATAGTCAAGAATATTGTCGGAAATCCCGACGACGTATTGGTAGAAAGAACAATTGATGAAAGAGGAGTACTTTTAACTCTTAAAATCAATCCTGCCGACATGGGTTATGTAATTGGCCGTAAGGGTCAAACTGCACAAGCAATTCGTACTTTACTTAAAATTGTCGGTGCTAAAAACAACTCACGCGTAAACTTAAAGATTTACGATCCAGAAGGCGGTAAGCGTCATGGCGGTGATAGCAATGAGAGAAAAGAAAGTCATGATACTCATGACACTATTGACACCTCAGCTATCGATGATTTAAATATCTAGTAACAAGTGTAAAACGATATACAAAAAAGCCCTTTTAAAAATGGGCTTTTTTGTTTATAATAAAGATATGAAATTTAAAGTAATAAGCATTTTTCCAAATATTTTAGACTCTTATTTACAAGAGAGTATAATTGCTCGTGCTCAAACTAAAAAGATTGTAAACATTGCTACCTATGATTTGCGTAAATGGACCAATGATAAACACAAAACAGTAGATGACACTCCTTACGGTGGTGGGGCGGGCATGCTTATGAAAGTCGAGCCAATACATAAAGCTGTCTCTGCTTTAAAAAAGAAAAGTCCTAAAATATCTAAAAATAAAAAAAAGACCATACTGCTCTCGGCTTCAGGAAAAAAATGGTCTCAAGCCTTAGCAAAAGAGTATAGCCAATTAGATGAGTTAATACTTATTTGTGGGCGCTATGAGGGGGTAGACAAGCGTGTTAGCGAATTTATCGATGAGGAGGTCTCTATTGGAGACTACGTCTTAACTGGGGGAGAATTAGGCGCCATGGTAATTATAGATTCTATTACAAGACTACTGCCAGGTGTATTAGGAAATAGTGAGAGCTTTCAAGAAGAGTCCCACTCTAGTCCTGGTTGGGGAGAATATCCTCAATATACTAGACCTGAGACATTTAAAATAG
>CAZUDJ010000044.1:0-4919 GCA_964618575.1 uncultured Gammaproteobacteria bacterium
AAATAATTTTTATCTATACTATAGTTAGAATTTAAAACTCTATCATAAAATGATCCTGAGTAAACAATTTCTGAAAGAAGTTTGCCTAAGTACTCATTTGAACGAGACAAAGCATAGACATCGCTAGAGCCTGAGTCTTGTGAGACCAGTAAGCGAGACTTAACTTCATATTTTAAAGGACTAAGCAATGACAATAAAACTGTCATCATAGTGGCTACTAAAACAATAGTTATTATTGTTTGCTTTTTACGTCCTAATAATTTCACAAAATCTTCAAATTCCATATTTCAATTTTATAATTTTTAAATCTTTTTTATTATGTCACATTTTATTTTATTTGTCAAGGGTTGGGCCTAAACTTTGCCACCGGACTTGACATATCTAATAATATAAGGTATTGTCTTAGGTTAGTATTAATAAAATATAAAACTTGGCGACTTGTAGTTGTCAAAGATAAAAATAAAAATTATGAGAAAATGGATTATTAGCTCTGTTGTACTACTTTCACTGGTCTCCCTCTTCTTTATTGTAAGTCCGGGAAAAAGTCGTTTGAAATCATACTACAATGGAGATGCAATTAGCTATCAAGGCAATGTTTATGTTGCCTCTACCAATACTGGTAGTTTAGAGGTATTTAAATTAAATGGCGCTAGATTAGACCCTATTGCCAAAATTAAGGCTCACAATGCCCGCTTCAACAGCTATGATGACTTCTATGATGTAAAGCTGGCCTTAGAGGGAAATGGCCTTTATGCCTACGCAGTTTCAAACTATACTCTATATAAGTATGAAGTTGGCCCATCGTCCCTAAATCTTATTGCCGAAAATAAGAACACCTACTGGGAATGGTATAATAGAGTTGATATTTTTGGAGATGATCTTGTCACTATCAGTGCTAAAGGAATTAATGTTTTCTCTCGCAATCTAGAGGCAATAGTAAGACATGATTTTAGTAATAAAAACGCTCCATATAATATCACCAGCAATAATCCTAATTACATCCTTTCTGTTTCTGAAGAAAAGTCTGCTTTAGAAGTATATGATAAAGAGAGCCGCAGTATTAAAACTGAGATTCCTTTAAACTTTAAGCATGAGAAAGGAAATCGCCAAGCCTATCAAGATGCCGCTGGCTATATTTATGTAGTTGATGACTACTATGCTAAGAAATTTGATATTTCTGGTAAGCTTTTAGCTAGCTTTAAGCATTTAGATTACCAAGGTTTTGATATGGCAAGCACTGATCATAGTCAATATGTCTACTTTAGTAACGGTGTAGGTATAGTAAAACTAGATAAGAACATGAAAGAAGTAGCCTACGCTTGGACTGGCCACACTCCGGTAGCTGGTGGTTGGGCAATGGGACTAAGCGCTGTTTACAATAATGGCGATAAGCTAGTTGTCTTTAACAACACCAGCATAGCTGTCTATGATGCTAATTTAAACCTAATTGCTCACCGAGAGTCAAATGAACGCAGTGATGAATTTGTTATTGAAAACTTATATCTTAAATTAGACAAGCCCAGAGCGGCGGTAAACTCTACTATAGAAGTAAGTGGCGGTGGTTTCTTCGCCAACGAAGCTCTTAGCTTAAGCTTTGGTAGCAATACTATAAGCGCTAAGACTGATGCAAATGGTCGCTTCGCCACTCAAGTCACAGTACCAAATTTAAGAAAAGGTGCTTATGACATTAAAGTTGAGGGCCTAAGCTCTAAGCTTCACTATAGTATTTCTTTTCAAGTTGAATAAAAATAAATAAATATATTTATTAAAACACTCAAGTAAATTACTTGAGTGTTTTATTTTATAGAAAAAACTTGTACGTAAATTGAAGCAAACTCTTTAAGCTATAAGCTAGTCTTATCTAATACTTTTTTATAAACTTCTAGAACTTGGCTTAAATTACTATCCATAGATAAGTGATGAGCACTAGCTCTGGCCGCTTGTCTCATGCTTCCCATATCAGCTTTCTCTATCTTAGCTATAGCCTGAACTAGACTCTCTACACTTCCGGGCTCAAATAAGAAACCATTTTTAGCGTCAACTACCATCTCAGGCATGCCACCAATATTGGCAGCTATAACAGGGCAAGCTAGATTAAGGGCTTCAAGCATAGAAAGAGGCATGTTCTCATACCAAATAGAAGGTAGTACTGTTGCTTTTGCCTCCATAATTAGATCTCTTAACTCCGCCCCACTCTTAAAGCCAAGAAACTCTACATCAGCCTTATTTTCTTTAGCCAGCTTTTCCAGTTTATCTTTCTCCTCTCCCTCACCGGCAATTTTTAATTTATGACCTGACTTTGCTACAGCTAAGATAAGGGTATCTATTCCCTTTTCAAGTGAAAGTCGGCCAAAGTATAATAAATAATTTTCTAATCTAGCCTCAGCTATTAGCTCATCGCTTGCCTCAAGATTAGCTGAAAAAGGATTATAAATAAGAGTAAATTTATTTTTGTCGTAGCCGTATTCTACAATCTTATTTATCATAAACTGACTAGGGGCAATATAGCGGGCAATATTTTTTTTATAAATATGCCAAACTTTGTGATGTATGGTCATCTCTAAGCTAGCTAAAAAACTCTTGGCTCTTGAATTTTTAAAGCAGCGGGTCTTAAAGCAATTAAAATAATTGTCTGGCTTAAAATCCTCATAAATACGACCGTGGGCAAAGAGTTGGTAGTTGGGACAAATTAACTTATAGTCATGTAAATGCATTATTACCGGTATCTTGTATTTACTGGCTACATGAAGGATGGAGGGTGAGAGCTGGTGGTAAATATTGTGAATATGGATGATGTCTGGTTTAAAATCTTTAACTAATTTTTCAAACTTACGCTTGGCCTCAAAGCTATAGATAATTCTAAAGGGAGCTTTTAGCTTATCAATAAAGCTTCCCTCATTGAAACTAAGACGCGAGACAAAATAAGGACTGCACTTAGAGTCTATATTTTTAGGATGACACATTGAAAAATAGGCCAAGTCATGGCCTGAGGCCTCTAACGCTTGACCTAACTCTAAATAATATTTATCTGCTCCGCCACGCGGATAGTGAAATTTATTTACTTGCAATATGCGCATAGTCTTTTATTTATTATATAGCTTTTCATACCAGACCGAATAATCAAATATCATTTTATCTAGGGTAAATCTCTGTGATATTATTTCATAAGCTCGCTCAACTTTTACTTTTTGGGTATCATCATTTAAGTGAGCAATAAGTTCGTTTATCTGCCTAGCTAAGTCATTTTCATTACCTGTTTCAAAAAGATAACCACTTTCATCACTTATTATCTCTCTAATTCCACCAGTAGCACTGGCAACAATCGGTCTACGCATGGCTGCGGCCTCAAGAGCGACTAAACCCAAGCCTTCCCAAAGAGAGGGAAAAACAAAAATATCTATTTTTTTTAAAAAATCGCGAGACTTAACTTTGCCCACTAGTTCAATTTTATCTTCTAAGCCTAGAAGCTTTATCTGCGATCTTAAGTCTGCCTCAAGCTCACCTTCTCCGGCAATTAAAATCTTATAATTTTTATATCTAATTTTTTCAGCTGCTTCGATTAAAAGAGCAAAACCTTTTTGCTTGCTAAGTCTTCCCATAGCGCCAATCACTAGCTCTGCCTCATTTTCATTTTTTACGATGGCATTGTTGCTAAAATAATTTGTATCGATGCCATTGTATATTACTATTAATTTGTCTGAAGAAATTTTATATCTGTCTATAGCGTCATTTTTTACGGCTTGAGAAACTGGGAAAATAACATCAGCCCACTTAGCTGTTATTTTTTTAAGCCAGCTTATAACAGGCCTTTCACTCTTGTTGATATTGTGCTCGGTAGAAACTATTACTTTGACCCTGGCAAAATGAGCTGCAATCCGACCATAGACATCAGCCCCGAGATGGGTGTGAACTATATCTGGTTTTATCTCTACTATAGTGCGGTATATTTGCCAAAGATTTTTTAAATCTATTTTATATTTCTTTTTTAAACTATGAAAAGGAATGCTTGCTTCTTTTAGTTTTCCTCGCCAAGCTAAGCCTTCACCATTGTCTTTAAATAAAAGAAGACTAGGAGAAAATTTTTCTCTATCTAAATTTGACACTATATCAAAGCAAACTTTCTCAGCCCCACCTCTACTTAAGCTGGGAAGGATATGGAGAATTTTTATCTTTTTTGACATATATTTTTTCAGAAAATGAAATAGCTAATAAAAATAGTAAGAGTGGAAACCAGACCTTTCCTTTGTAGTAGGAGGTATTGAAGAATTGGAAAAATATTCCGCCCATAACAGCTAGAGCAAAAGGCAGTACCCAGGAAACTTTAGGATAGTATTTAGAAATAGCGATGTAGCAAAAACGAAGAAGAAAGATTAGGATAAACAGCCAAGAAACTAATCCAAAGATACCATTTTCAGCCGCTACCTTTTGAATAACGCCATGAGAGTCTACCGGAGCCCCATACTTAGCGGTAAAGCGTACGTCATTTCCTACTAGGCCTACAAAAGCTCCACTGCCCTGCCCAAATAAAGGTTTGTCTAAAAAAGCTTCCCAGGCTATTTCAGTTAGTATTACTCTATTTTCTGTAGAGCTAACATTATCTGCCTGCAGTGAGCCCATCTTAAAAAACAAAGGGGTGGCAATGGCCACTAAAACTAAAAGTAGTGTGGCTGTTGCCATTTTTTGTTTGGGAAAATATTTCAGCCTGAAATAAATATAAACCGCTGATTGTAAAAATAAGGTTATCCAGCCAGTTCTTGAAAATGTTAAAACTATAGCAAGAGCAAAAACTAAAAATAAAGCATCGGCCAGTCTTCTACCTTTTTTGCTTTTTAAAAACTCTTTAATAACTAAAACAAAAAAAGCCCCAATATTTAAAAACTCAGCTACTAAATTATGATTCTCTCCAAAAGGAAAACTAT
>CAZUDJ010000045.1:0-4794 GCA_964618575.1 uncultured Gammaproteobacteria bacterium
TTCAACAAAAAATAACAAAACTCTTTAGAAAACAATCTCTGATTTAATTTTTTAGTATTATTTGCTAAAATTATATAGAGATTGTTTTTTTATTATAAAATAACTTTATGTATAAAGAAATTAAAGAAAAATTTGCTGAGCTAGAAAGTCAGCTATCTGATCCTAAAACTCTAAGTGATAGAGATTTAGTTATTAAGCTATCGCAAGAACATTCTGCTTTAAAAAAAATACTAGATCTAATAAGCAAGCTTGAAGAAACTACTAAAAGAATTGCTGAAACTAAAGAGCTTATCTCCATTGAAGAGGATGAAAGTATGCATGCTCTAGCCCAAGAGGAGTTAAGTGAGCTAGAGGAATTAGAAATAAAGCTAAAAGCAGAACTAGAAGAAGAGCTTAACCCAAAGAGCCCTAATGACAAGAAAAATGCGATATTTGAAATAAGAGCTGGTACAGGCGGTGATGAGGCTGCTATTTTTGCCGGTGATCTTTTTCGAATGTACTCCCACTATTGTGAAGGGCGCGGTTGGAAGATAGAGTTAATAAGCTCTAGTCCGATTGGTGTTGGTGGCTATAAAGAAATAGTCTTTGGTGTTAAGGGGGAGGGTTCCTATGGGTTACTAAAACTAGAGGCAGGAACTCACCGCGTTCAAAGAGTACCTGAAACTGAAAAACAAGGAAGAGTTCACACCTCAACTGCCACTGTTGTTGTTTTGCCCGAGGCCGACGACATTGATATTGAAATAAAAGCTAATGATATACGTATTGACACCTTCTGCTCCTCTGGCCCTGGTGGTCAAAGTGTAAACACCACCTACTCTGCTATCCGTATTACCCACCTAGAAACTGGTATTACTGTTAGTTGTCAGGATCAGAAATCACAACATCAAAATAAAGAGAAGGCTCTTAAGGTTCTCCGTTCTCGTCTTTTTGCGCGTCAAGAAGAAGAACGACTGGAAAAAGAGTCTAGTGAAAGAAAAGACCAAGTTGGTTCTGGTGATAGATCAGATAAGGTAAGGACTTATAACTTCTCTCAAGACAGAGTAACAGATCATAGAATTAATAAATCCTGGCATAATATCAACTTAATTATGGAAGGCGACATAGAAGATATTATTCACTCCCTAAAGGAAGCCTCAAATAATACCCCCAGTGAAAATGAAGCTTGAGGATTTAATCTACAACGCCAAGATTCCTCTTCTAGATGCCGAGCTAATTGCCGCTCAAATTCTAAATATTTCTCGCGAACAAGTTATAAGTTCGTCCCAGCTAGAGATTGAAGCTAGTGTTTTAAAAGAATTTAAAAAACTAGAGAAAAAAAGACTAAAAAACTACCCTCTAGCCTACTTACTAGGAAAAAAGGATTTCTATAATTTAAGCTTTAAAGTAAACAAGCACGTACTGGTTCCCCGCCCGGAAACGGAGCAAATAATAGATTATGTCTTAAATTATGTAAACACCAAAGAGAAGGATACTTCCTTTAATTTTTTAGATATAGGCACGGGCTCAGGAGCTATTATTATCTCTTTAGCGGATGCTTTAAAAAAAAGTCACAAGAAGCACTGCTTGAAATTTAATTTTATCGCCGCAGATATATCAAGCTCTGCACTAAAACTGGCACGAAAAAATATTTTAGATCATGGCTTTGAGTCTGATATAATAAGCTACAAATCTGATCTGCTCAAAAGTATTCCTGATAATATTTTAAAAGATAAGAGTAAACACTTAGTTATCTGTGCTAACCTTCCGTACCTAAGCACAAGAGAGTGGCGCCGTGAGCCTAGTATTAGTCGTGAACCTAAACTAGCCTTACATAGCAAAGATTCCGGCTTAAGACATTATAGAGAGCTTTTTAAGCAAATAAACTCTAGGAATATATCTAATTTCCTTTTAATTTGTGAAATAAATCCTCAACAAAAAAATGCCATAGAGGCATTTGCCAGCTCCACTCTTAGAAATATAAGTTACGAGTCTTTTTTCTTAAATGACTACTCTAAAAGAATTCGTTTTTTTATTATTAAAGCTAAAAAATAGCACTCTTTCTGTTTAGCGCTTTCTTTAAATCTAGAAACAAAAAAGCTCCCTAGGGAGCTTTTTTATTACAATAAGCTCTAGTCCTGCTTATTTCTTTTGTTCTTTTGACTCTTCCTTATCTTTCTTATCATCAGCATCTTTATCTTTTTCATCCTTAGTCTCAGCATCTTTATCTTTTTCTCCTTCCTCACCTTCCTCTGTCTCCTCTGGCTCTGGCTCTACTTCCTCCTTAGCTTGAGCAATCATAGCAACAATAGTTTCATCATCTAACAAAGATGTCATAGTCTTAGGAACATTTAAGTCCTTTACCCTAATTACATCATCTAGAGTTTTAAGTACAGAAATATCTACATCAATGTTATTGACAAGGTCTCCAGGTAAACACTCTACACTTAAATCATTAACTTCTTTAATCAAAATTCCTCCTAGTAATTTAACTGCATCTGATTCACCAACGAAGTGTAGTGGAATTTCTGCATCAATTACCTCATCCATATTAACTTGATAGAAATCAACATGTCTTATCCAATCCTTAACCGGATGATTTTGAACTTCCTTAACAATAGTTTTCGTTTTATTGCCATCTAGATCTATTTCAATTAAGTTAGATTCACCAGCAATATTAAAAACCTTATTAAATTCTGATCTATTTAACTTTATAGCTTGTGTCTCTAGGCCTTTGCCATAAACAACAGCGGCTAGCTCATCGGCCCCTATATTTTCCTTTGCTTTACGTTTTTGTGCTTTTAGTTTTAGTTCCATAATTTTAATAACTAGTTTTTGTTTTTATTAAGATATTTTGCATTATACCCATAATTATCATAAGTGACAACAAGGAGCTGCCTCCATAACTGATAAAAGGTAAAGATAATCCAACCACAGGCATAATACCTAGGTTCATACCAATATTAATAAACATTTGAATAAAAATCAAGCCCATGGACCCAATTAGGAAGTAAATGGCAAAATCATTGTTAGTTTTACGTATGACCCGAAAAACCCGCCAAAAGAGAAGCGAGTAGAGGGACAAGACTAAAACCACCCCTAAAAATCCCAATTCCTCAGAAATAACAGCAAAAATAAAGTCATTTTGGGCTTCTGGCAAAAATTTTAATTGGGACTGCGAACCCAGGCCAACACCCTTTCCTACTAGACCACCTGAGCCAATAGCAATTATAGACTGAGAAATATTCCAACCTGACTCTAGGCTACTTCCTCCCGGACTAATAAAATTAATAATCCTATTCTTTTGATAAAGGTCAAAGAATAAAAACCAGGCTGAGCTAAATATTACAATACTAGAAAGACCTATCACTAAAAAATATTTAAAATTAAAGCCAGCGGCAATTATTAAAACCAACCAAATACCTAACAAAATAATAGCTGAACCAAAGTCAGGCTGGGCCATTACTAAAATAGTTGGTATTAAAGTATAGGCTAAGGAAGTTAGAAAATGACGAAGAGTCTTAACTTTAGTTGCCAGGTAGGCAAAATAATCGGCTAAAAACAATATTAGCACTATTTTAATAAACTCCACTGGCTGAATAGAGAAACCACCCACACTAAACCACCCCGTAGTGCCGCGATTAGTTTCGCCAAAGATTAAAACTGCGATAAGAACCAATACTCCCGCCCAAAATATATAACGGTTAAGACTTCTTAGAAAATAATAATCGACAAAGGAAAAAGCGACCAGTAAAACTAGTCCGCCACCGGCAAAAAGTAATTGCTTTTTAAAGTTTACTAAATCTAAATCTCCCCTTCCTAGGGATACGCTGTATATCTCAATTAAACCGAAAGAGATAAGTAAAACCAAGGAGGCAATAATCAACCAATCAAAATTCTTAAAATGTTCTCTTAGGCGACTTAACATAGACTAATAGACAATATCTTGATATTTCAAATAAACTGAGTCACGAACAATATTTACGTGGGGAACAATTTTCACCTGATTAACAGAACTTAAATCTCCGGGCCAGGATAACTTTACCGTCCGCTTTTCATTAGTCCTGATATTTTCACCATAATATTTTTGTACACCGATAAGCTTAGTACCTGAGAAAAATAAAATATCAAAATCAACCTTGTAGTAGCTATAAGGGGTATCGTTAAAAAGGGTAAATTCTAAACTATTTAGCTTTAGATTCTCTGATAAGCCGCTTTTTGCAGCTGAAAAAAAGTTAACATCACTAAATTTAAAATTAATTCGCTCTTGATAAAAACTGGGCCAGTCTGGTATTTCACGGCGGTTAATACGGCTCCAAAATATATCCTCTATTTTAAAAGTAATATTATCTAAGCTTAAGAGATCAACCCCTAGCTCAATTAATTGTTTTTCTTGAGATGGTAAAATAAAATCATTACCACATTTAAGCACCTTGGCATTTTGGTAGAAGCAATAATCAAAATTAGACCAAAAATTATTATTTTCATTTACAAGCGCTACGCTAAGATCATAATAATTACCTGACTTAAAAACAACAGCTGAACCAACTTTCATTTCCGAGACAACATTACGTGGCGACATCACCTGGTGCTCCAATTGATTATCAATTGGCTCGCTCATAAAGTATATGATGTAGGCGTATGTTGAGTATATAAAAAAGAAGGCGGATATTAGAATTAAAAAAATTGTCAGCAGGCGTGTCATAAGAGACCTGTTCTCTGATAACCAAAGGCCGATATTCATTTGCCTAACACTTACCCCACTTAAATCATCAAACTTTCTGAGTTTTTCATCCAACTCATATTTATCTTTAGACA
>CAZUDJ010000046.1:0-4729 GCA_964618575.1 uncultured Gammaproteobacteria bacterium
AAAAGCCTGCTTTTTTTATAAAAGCAGGCCAATGTTTTAAGAAATTTCTGACAAGATGTCTAAATTGTGAGCATTTTTAAATACTTCAATAACCGCTGCCCCTTCCTTTTTATTTAAGTAAGGAATGATTACTAATATTTCGCTCAATTTGTAAAAAGAGCCTTCTCGTCTTGATTGTAAATCTCTCTTGCAGGCAAGATTGTTACAAGTAACAAGGTCTACGCTCATTCTTCCAAAGTTTGGGATGAGAAAGTGTTCTACTTTCTCTTTTCCACACACTGGACAATCTTGAGTTAGTTCTAGTTTTTCTAGTTTTTTAACTAAAGAATCAACTGCTAACTGAAGATCGTTTTTAATAACACCGTCACCTTTGGGTTTTCTGGCAAATTGATCAGCATAGATTTTTGCCACATACAATGGGTCTTTTACAAATACCCACTCCAAACACATGCCTTTGTACTTCCCAGTTTTAAAGACATAATAAAATTCATCCTTTTTTTCCATTTTCTATAATTTTAAAGGTTCCACTAAGTACTATATTACACAAATTTCAAAATAAGTCAATAGCATAAATTAGAATATAACTCCCTTCTCTCCTCTGCCTATGTTATACTATTTTTATAAACTCTAAAATAAGACAGATAAAGTATCTATTATATGCTAGACCTAAAAACTGAAGAAAGCTTATTTAAACAAGGCTATAAATTAATAGCCGGACTTGATGAAGCTGGCCGTGGTCCTCTGGCCGGGCCGGTTGTGGCGGCCTGTGTTATTGTGGGTCCAGATTTTAAACTTAATAATGAAGAATTAAAGCTAGTGGCAGATTCTAAAAAATTGAGCGCAAAAAAACGAGAGCTTTTATTTAAAGTGATTAAAGAAAAAGCGCTCGCTCTTGAAATTGGAGTAGTTGATAATTTAGAAATAGACCAAATAAATATTCTTCAAGCTAGTTTTTTGGCTATGAGAAGGTCACTTAAAAAAATAAATCTTAAACCTGACTTCTTGTTAGTGGACGGAAAATTTAAAATTCCCAAAATTTATACTCCTCAAAAAGCTATAGTTGGGGGCGACGCAAATACTTGGCTCATTGCTGCTGCCTCTATAATTGCTAAGGTCAGTCGAGACTGGTTAATGGAAGAATATGACAAGAAGTATCCTGAGTATGGGTTTTGTCGTCACAAAGGCTACGGTACTAAAGAACATCTAGCGAATATTGAAAAATACGGTGGCTCACTCATTCATCGCTACTCCTTTGCACCCTTAAAAGATCTTAGGCCGAACGACGACTAGCCTGTACTCGCTCATTTTCTGTTAAATGTTTTTTTCTTAATCTTACACTTAAGGGGGTTATCTCTAAGTACTCATCATCGTCTACTAAACTAAGACCACGCTCTAAACTAAGCTCTGTAGGTGGAGTTAAAATTATAGCTTCATCTGAACCAGAGGCGCGAACATTGCTAAGTCTTTTTCCTTTAACCGGGTTAACAGCCAAATCATTTCCTTTAGCCACATTACCAATTATCATACCCTCATAAACCTCAGTGTTTGGTTTTATATATAGTACCCCTCTTGATTGTAGATTCCAAAGAGAAAAAGCCAAGGCTTTTCCACCTATCATAGAAACCATAGCTCCTGCTGAGCTAGTTTCAATTTTATCAGCTAATTTTTTAAAACCAATAAATCTCGAACATAAAATACCATCACCTTTAGTGTCTACCACAAATTCTTCACGGTAGCCAAGTAAACCACGAGTAGGTATTTGAAAGGTAATTTTAGTGATATTATTTTCTGTTTTTAAGTCCAGCATCTCTCCTTTTCTTTTGGCAATTTTTTCAATTACTACTCCAGACAAAGTTTCTGGTATGTCTATAATTAACTCTTCATAAGGTTCAGTTTTTATACCGTCCTCTTCTTTAATAATGGCGCGCGGCTTTGAAACCTGTAGCTCAAAACCTTCACGACGCATATTTTCAAGCAAAACTGCAATGTGTAACTCACCTCTGCCGTTTACTTTAAAAAAATTATTATCAGAAAAATCTACCTTTAAACCCACGTTTACTTCTAGTTCTTTTTCTAGTCTTTCTTTAATTTGACGACTAGTTACAAACTTACCTTCCTTCCCTGCAAAAGGGGAATTATTCACCAAAAAGTCTAGACAAATTGTTGGTTCATCTATAGAAATAGCGGGCAATGGTTTTTGATTAGCATTATTACAAATTGTCTCACCTATAAATATATCTGGAAGACCCGCAACTAAAACAATCTCTCCTGCTCTAGCTTCTTCTATTTCTTGTCTAGCTAAACCTTCCCAGGTAAAAAGTTTGGAAATCTTCCCACTGCGGTGATTACCCTTATCATCTATAATTTGTATACTTTCGCCACTACTAAGCTTTCCCTCATAGATACGACAAATCGCTAAGCGTCCTAGAAAATTGTCATAGGCTAGATTAAAAGGTTGTGCTAAAAGCTGCTCATCGCCTTCAGGTTTAGATGATAACGGGACTTTAGATAAAATCATATCAAGCAAAGGATTTAAATTATCCTCTAGCTTATCTGGACTAAGACCCGCTTTACCCTCCTTACTAATTGCATAAACTGTAGAGAAGTCGAGCTGCTCATCATTTGCTCCTAAATCAAGGAAAAGCTCATAAACCATCTCCGCTGCTTCTGCTGGTTTAGCGGCTGGCTTATCAATTTTATTTATAACAACTATAGGCTTAAGGCCTAACTCTAAAGATTTTTTTAAAACAAACTTAGTTTGTGGCATGGGTCCCTCCTGAGCATCTACTAATAAAAGAACACAATCGATGGAACGCAAAACACGCTCTACCTCCGAGCTAAAGTCAGCGTGACCAGGGGTATCGATAATATTTATTTTACTATCTTTATAAATCAAACTAGCATTTTTAGCATAAATAGTTATTCCTCTTTCCTGCTCTAAGGAATCACTATCCATGCTAGAACTACCTTCAGTAGCACCAGCTTGATGTAGTAAGGAGTCAGTTAAAGTTGTTTTGCCATGATCTACGTGAGCAATAATGGCAATATTTCGTATATCCATAATTTTATATATTTTTTAAAGGCAAAAAAATACGGTCGAGCCGTATTTTTAGGCTAAGGCTAATAATAAAGTATTAAGCCCTAAATGTCAATATTCCTATAAACGTGCTATTTCTTCTTTTCCGCTTGTCATATCCTTTATCTTGTATACCCCCTTTTCAAACTCTGAGCTTCCAAGAATTATCAATTCATCTATTTTTTTCTTGTTGGCAAAGTCTAAAGCTTTACCTAATTTTTGTAACTCTAAGCCAGCGAGGACATTTTTTCCTTGCCTACGCAAGATGCTAGCAAGTTTATTGCTTTCCAGAGCCAAGTTTTGGTCTAAAAGTGGCAAGTAGGAAATATCTTCTTTAGTAATTGCATCTACATCTAAAAGATTCCAACTCTCAAGAAAAAGTTTAAAAGTTTCATCACCGGGGGCAAAGCCTACTGCTGGAAAATTCTTTTCTCCAAAAATTTCTGCGAGTCCATTATAGCGCCCACCACCAAACATAGCCCTCTTGTTGTCAGGGTGCAGATCAAATACCTCAAATACGATACCGTCATAATAATCAAAGCCTCGAATAACATCTGGTCTAAAAGCAACATTATCTCCATAGCCTAATTCTTCTAAGCGTTTAATTACATGACTAATATCAAGATAAGCTTGACTGGAGCTAAGTTGAGGTATTTTCTTTATTAAATCCCCAAGTGAGTTAGAGCTCATAAAGCTTTCTATTATAATAATATCAGCTTCGTTTAAGCCTGTCGCTTTTAACCTTATCTTTAAATCCTCAGAGCTTAATTTTGACCACTTATCTAGTGTTCTTATAACTTGCGTCTTAGCTTCTGAGCCTAGCTTATCACTAGCAATAAGCGTCATAAGCTCATCTATGAGCGCCCGACTATTTAAAGCTAACTGAAATGAATTCTTAGGTGCCCTGAACTCTAACATTATATCTAGGGCTATTTGCATAAGCTCTATATCGGCTGAAAGTGCGCTACAGCCAAAAATGTCACAATTAAGTTGCCAAAATTCTCGGTTACGTCCTCTTTGCGGCTTTTCATTACGCATGAAGTTTGCTATTGAAAAATAACGAATTGGCTTTGCTTCAGTGCTATAAATTTTTGAAACCATGCGGCTAAGTGATGGCGTCATCTCTGGCCTTATTGACAACTCCCTGCCCCCTAAATCTTTAAAGGTAAGCAACTCTTGTCCCCCAACATCCTCGCCTGACTTGGCTCGATAAATAGCAGCATTTTCTACCAAGGGGGTTAAGTATTCTTCATAGGCATAACGGCGACAAACTTCGCGCCAAGTATTGAAAATATACTGTCTAATTTTAAACTCTTCTGGAAACCAGTCCTTAGTTCCCTTTGGCTCTTGTTTTGAAATCATTTTGGAAATTTTAAATTGATTAAACTCTACTTAAAGTTAAGGTGTATTTTAAAAGCATCTCTTCTGTCATTCTACTATTTTCTCTTTTTTTCTGCAAATAAACAGTTTTTATTATTTTTGGCATTTTAGACTTAAGTAAGGAAAAATTTAATATAATTTCAGGGCCAAACTTGTAAAATTAAAGCAATACTAAATTTAAATTTAGGATATCACTTTATTAATTTTAAAATATAAGTTTATGAAAATTCTTATCATTGAAGATGACGCTCAAATTGTTAGCTTTATCTCTAA